>JBAYHB010000032.1:0-11201 GCA_041666365.1 Candidatus Babeliales bacterium
AAATCATGTCGTCTGATCGGCGCAATATTGCCCGAAAAAGATTTTCCACGTTCTTCAAATTTTGAATAATACAGATCGTATGAAAGTTTATCTTTGATCAGTTGGCCATGGAGCAAAATACCCGGCGTCGCTTTATCTTCGCCATAGCTGTACAAGCCAAAAAGATCTTTGCCAGCACCATACACACCACCAAGCGCTATGCCACGACCAAGTTCAAACGGAACCCAACCAATTTTTAGAAAATGGAGGTAATTGACGCTCGTGGAATTTAAAATAGCATTGGGGCTGATTTGCAACCAAGCTTCTTTAACCCATGCAAGCGTTCTGCCTGTATCGTGGGTATGACCACCAAGGGATACATTGTCCATAACAACGATACTTGGAGCTCCTGGGCCACCAGCATCTTTGTCAGAAGCGGACATTGCCTTACCCCATACACCTTTGTGGCGTAATTCGACAAACGCTTCGGCCGCATTGTAGCCAAATTTTTCTTTACCAAAGGCGTAATCGAAATTAAGATCTACGCAATGTTTAAAATATTCAAGCGTATCAGGAATTGAGTGGTTCAATAAATCTGCATTCTTATCAAAGAAATGCTCAATTTTCATCTTGCCACCGGTACTGAACACATAGTCGCCATTTTTTACAGCGACGCGCTCTTTTGTCGCTACAGGGGTTGATGGCGCAATAATTTGGTTTTCGCACGGATGAGTAGTTTCAACTGCACGAGCTTTGTTGACATCACTGCATACAAGCTCTACCGTTTTTTCTTTGTCGGCAACGTCCTCAACAATGCTGCTGATATCACACGTTTTTTTCGCATACCCTTGGGAACAGAGAACTGTGCTTATCAGCACTCCTGCAAGCAATTTTTTCGAGCTATAACACATACATATCCTTCCTATAGAGAATTAAACTTCACGATAATTTTTTTTAAATTCAAGACAGCATCACGCACAATTTTTCTTTTGTCAAAACTATTGTTGCAATGCAACCAGCGCCTCGCCGATCTGATTTACTTTACCAGCGCCAACCGTCAAGAGAAGATCTCCTTCACTTAAAACCGTTTGAATATGCTTGGTAATTTCGTCATAACTTGGGCCGTAATGCACATTGATTTTTGGATTTTTTTTCTTGATTGCCTCTATTAATCTTTCAGTTGTAATACCTTCGATCGGCTTTTCACTTGCTGGATAAATATCGGCCAAGTAGAGCGTTTCAATGGTATAGAGCGATGGATCTGCAACAGCAAAAAGATCAACAAAATCGTCCCACAATTTTTCTGTACGTGTAAAGCGATGTGGTTGGAAAATAACATGGAGCCGTTTTTGTGCACGTTTTTGTGCAACGATTAATGTATTTTTAATTTCGGTTGGATGGTGACCATAATCATCAAAAATCTCAACGCCTTTATACGTTCCCTTAAACTCAAAGCGCCGCTCGATGCCTTTAAAATTTGCCAGCGATGACGTTATCGTCTTAAACGATACTTCAAATTCTAGGCATACCGCGATTGCTGCCAAAGCATTTAAAACGTTATGTTTACCCGGCATATTCAGCACAATGCGCCCGAGTAGCCGTAGTTCTCGGTGACTAGCTTCAAGCGTTGTGGTGGCACGATACACATCAAAGACTGAATGTGTTGGGTAGAGTTCAATGATGCGTCCAACGACATCGGCGTCATCGGTAAGCCCATATTTCACCGTACTGATGTGATGCAATGGCAATATCGACCGAACGTTAGGGTCTTCTACACACAAGAACGCTTTTCCATAAAACGGAAGGCGTGCTAAAAAATTTTTAAAGGTTGTTTTGATATCATCAAGATCTTTGTAAGTATCAAGGTGCTCTGCATCAATGTTGGTCACAACAGCCATCGACGGATTAAGGTACAACAATGAACGATCACTTTCATCTGCTTCAGCAACCAAGACGCTTCCCTTACCAAGGATTGCATTGGCATCAATATTTTTTAAAATGCCACCGATAACCACTGTTGGATTAAGTTTAGCTTCAATTAAAAGATATGAGATAAGCGAAGTTGTTGTTGTTTTTCCATGAGCACCAGAGACAGCGATACTATATTTTGTCCGCATCAATTCAGCGAGCATGATCGCGCGGGGAATAACGGGTATACCTTTGGCGAGCGCAGCCTGAACCTCTGGACAATTGTGGTCGATAGCTGAAGAGTAGACAAGAACGTCGGCCTCTTTGATGTGATCTTTGTTGTGTTGGTGGTAGACCACACATCCCATGCTGCGCAAGTGATTAATGGTTTTATTTCCAGACGACTCATCACACCCCGAAACATCATACCCTTTCAGGCGCAAAATTTCGGCGATGCCACTCATTCCTATACCACCAATCCCCATAAAGTGTATCTTAACGCGCTTCTTATACATTGCTTATTCCCATACCGTTAACGTTTCCAAAAATCCGTTCGTAGTGAGGAGGCGTCCCCACGGTTCATGGATTCGAGACACTCGCTTCGCTCACTCCTCACCACGAACGAGCAAGGACGCCATCTCGAACTATGCGGACCTGACTCTTCTTTTATCGACGAAATTGTAGTGTATCGCAAAAAGGTGTAATCCAGCAAGCCAGAGCCTAGAGTAAGTAGTTTTTTATGCGATTTAGCCCCTCGCCCAAGACTTGAGGCTCCCTGGCAAAACAAAGCCGCATGAACGGTGCCCCCGATGGTCCAAAGGCGCTGCCCGGAACAAGGGTCACTTTAGGCCCATTGAGAAGGCTCATACATAGATCTGTCGCGTCAGCGTGCTGCGTTTTTAGGAAAAGGTAAAATCCACCGTCGGGTTTGGTGAAGGTAAAAATACCGTTTTCTACAAGCGGCTGCAGTAATGAAACCGTCAAGTCATAGTTGCTCCGTAATTGTTCATGAAAGGTTTGGGTAAGTTCTGGGTGATCAAGCGCGAACATTGCGGCGTACTGGGCGGTATTGTTAAGACAGTTGAGCAGAACATCTTGCATGCCAGCAAGTACACGGGTCAGGTGCTCTGGAACAACCAGGTAACCAATGCGCCAGCCGCTCATTGCCATGTTCTTTGAAAATGTGTTGGCACAAATAATGCGGTCTGACTGATTAATAAGGGGAAGTACCGATTGATAGCCTTGAGTGAAGGTATAATCTCGGTAAGCCTCATCAACAATTAAATAGATCCCTTTTTCCTGGCACCATTGTTCCAGCTCAATAATCACTGAAAGAGGGACAATAATTCCCAAGGGGTTCCAGGGGTTAGAAAAAATAATAATTTTTGTTTTCGGCGTTGTCGCTGCTTTGATTTTTTCAACATTAATCGCCCAACGATACCCCTCCGGCGTCGTTGCATCCTGCTCAAAACACGAAACAAACCGGGCGTTTGCCCTGCATGTTTTGGTTAAAAGTCCGTAAGCAGGGTAGGCTGGCTCAGGGATGATCACATCATCATCAGGTCCGACGATTGATAAAAACAAAAGCGCAAGACCTCCGATACACCCATGCGTCGGAATGATCTGAGAGAAAGGGATGTTCGTGTTGTAGCACATGGAAAGGGTCGTTGCCAATTTTTCTCGTAACGGTTTGATACCCCAGCAGCTTTCATAATAATCGGTTGTGTCGGTGTTCATGAGTTCCTGAACATGCCGTTTAATCTGATTGGGAATTCCGCCAAGTTTGATTGATCCCTGGGAAAGCGAAATGTATTCATCACTACTTTTGGCGATTTCTTCGATCTTCTTTATGCCAGAAAGAGGTATCTCAAGCATTGCCATCCTTTATTGTTTTACATCTGTAATTTTGTACAATATTAAAAAACACGTAATGCCACCACTTATACATTATTTCTATTGAATGTAACAGCAGAATATCGTAACCTCGTGAAAATTATTTTGACAATCAGACGGCATTTTTTCATACTTCTCTTCCACGAAAATCAACTATTTTAATTGAGGATTTTTATGAAATACAAAAGTTTATTTATAGCGGTTGCGATATTCTACAGTCTTAGCTCAGCACTTTTTTGTTCAATGACATACAGCAATATGGTGTTTAAAAAAAAAATTGAAACTCAATTGATCAATCTTAACAATAAGATTATAACCCTAATAAGAACTATTGAATTAAAAAGCATAATTCAACCAGATAACAAAGTTTTTCAAAAATTTCTCGCGGAAATTGATGGTTTTGCTGCTAAGTTGGATGAACTAGAAGAAATAAATAGAAAAAATAAATTCAATTTTGATAATCTAATACGTCGTGTGGATGAGGGGATACAGTATGTGTTTTGCAAAATAGAAATCACCCTAAAAAATCAATATCAAAACACACAACAGCAATGTTTTAGCGAAAGAACATCTCCGTCACCCTCAAATAGTTCAAGCTCAGAAACAGAGCCGCTGTACCCTCAGCGCCAAAACACCGCGAACACACCTGAATCTGAAACTACATCCTTTGCCGAGTCCTTAGATCTGTGTAAGAATGCAATCCGGGATCTTATCAATTACTATTGCTGTTGCCGACGATCAAAAAGTTCATAACTGTTACTGCGCCAGCCCCCGCTCAATACGCCGATGCATCTTTTCTTGTTCTAAAACATCACACAAATCATGAACGGCTATCCCTTGTGGCATGCCGGTCATAAGATAGCGCAGAGCACTGAACATATCGTCGCTATCAAGTCCTTGGGCCTCCGCATCGGTTTTTATTTCTGTTAAAAATCTTTCAGACTGACCAACCACGTCTTTATGCTTTTCAACTATAGCTGCCGCCCGCTGTGCTTTTTCGTACCCAAAGATTCCATTAAACGTAATCCGCGAGGTTGCAGGATCAGCAAAATAAAATGTCAGCAACTGTTTGACGTCCTCAAATGTCCGCAGCTCCGGTTGAATAAGGCGAATAAGCTCAATAATTTTTGGTGCTCCTAGCGACGTACTCTCTGGATATTGCTTATGAATAAAGGGTGTAAGATGTGGAGCAAGCTCTTCCGGTGTTAACCGTTGGATCCATTTGTGATTAATCCAGGTGAGTTTATCTCTATCAAATTTGACCGACGATGTTGCATGAATGTGCGTTTTTTCAAGTGCTCCAGCAAGCTCTTGTAAGCTTTGAATTTCGGGTTCAAACGAATAACAAAGCATGGCGACATAATTACACAGAGCCTGAGGCAAGAACCCTGCATCGCGCAACTCTTGTACCATAAATCCAGGGTCATCGTGGATCAACGGATGTCCTTGGGTGTCCGAAATTTGTGGCAGATGCCAAAAGCGGGGGAGTTGAACGGCAAAAGCATCGTACAGCGTTGCCTGCTGCGCGGTCTTTGATAGCTGGTCTTCTCCTCTAATAATATGCGTAATCCCCATCTGCCAATCATCAACAAAACTGGCAAAAAGAGGCGTAAACGATCCACCAGATTTTGTCAGCGCAAAATCTGAATAATGTTTCATTTCAAAGGTAATGGGGCCCTTTGCAAGATCGTCAAATTCAAACAGTTGAAATTCATTGAGTTTGAACCGCCAAATAAAGGGCAAGCCGGCAGCAATTTTCGCCTTTATTTTATCGTCGGAAAGCTTGAGACAGGTGCGGTCATAGCGGGGCGGTTGACCGTACCCAAGCTGTTTACGGTGGTTTTCTTCAAGCATGTCTGGCGTACAAAAACAACGGTAAGCGCGTTGGGAACGTATCAATTCTTGGAGCTGTTCTTCATAGATTGCAGTCCGCTCTGATTGCAGCATAGGTCCTTCATGGTAGGTAATGCCTAACCAGGCAAGATCGCTGACTGTTTGTGCATAGGCATCTTCAGACGCTCGGGTAACGACAACATCTTCAATACGAAGGATATATTTCCCTCTATTAAAAAGGGCAACTAAATAGTTAATAAGAGCGCCACGAACATCGCCAAGACATATGCCGCGATGGGGGCTGGCCGCAAACCGAACACGTACTTCATTATTATTCTTCATCCTCTTCCTCTCCTTGTAACACGCTTTGCATAACCAAAAATCGTTTCGTTTAGAGCATAGAGCAATCACTCCTCTTTTTTAAACAATCTATAGAAATTACTTTTAAAAAGTTCTACAATAAAAATCAGTAAAAAAGTTAAAACTGTTTAACTCGCAAGTGAAAAAGACAGGGTCATGACTAATAGAAATAATTATAAATCAATCATAGAGTCCATTGGCAATACCCCCATAGCTCGCCTTGAATTCGGCACAACACCACTTTTACTGGCAAAGCTTGAATTTACTAACCCGGGCGGGAGCATCAAAGATCGCAGCGCATTGTTTATGGTTCAGGAAGCTGAACAAACTGGCAAACTTAAACCCGGCGGAACAATCGTTGAAGCATCATCGGGCAACCAGGGCATCGCCTTGGCAATGATCGGAAAAATTAAAGGCTACCGTGTCATCATCACCGTTCCCGACCGGACCGCTATCGAAAAAATAGTCGTCTTGCGCGCCTACGGCGCTGAGGTTCATGTCTGTCCTAACACAGATTCACACGACGACCCACGCAACTATCACACACTTGCCGAGCACTTTGCACACACTATCCCTGGTGCATTCATGCCTAACCAATATTTCAATAAACTCAATCCTGAAGCCCACTACCGAACAACCGGGCCAGAAATCTGGCAGCAAACGAACGGTACCATTACCCACTTTGTGTGCGGCGCGGGCAGCTGCGGTACAATTTCAGGCACAGGTCGTTATTTAAAAGAACAAAACCCAAATATTACCGTCATCGGCGTTGATGCAGCAACCTCACTTTATTCAAGTCCTGAACATCCGAAAGCCTACAATGTTGAAGGCCTTGGCATTGACGTCATCACTGAAACATTCAATCAATCGGTCATCGACCATATTATTCCTATCAGCGATGAAGATGCATTCACCATGACACGCACACTGGCGTCTGACCATGGCATACTCGTCGGGATCAGCAGTGGAGCGGTCATGCATGTTGCACTCGAATATGCGAAAAAATTAAAAGAAACAGATGTCATGGTTGTCATTCTTGCCGACTCTGGTAAATCATACCTCAACAAAGTGTTCATGAACTCTCCAACACTTGGTTCCATCGTAAATCACAGCGAAAAGGCTTAACGCTTATGCTTGAGCATTTTAGTAAATACCAGTCGCTAGGCAATGATTTCATTCTTTTCGACTGGTTTAAAAAACCTGCGTTTCTTGTCGAGCAAACACTCGGCTCTCCTGACTTTTCAGCCACAGTTGTTACGCTATGCAATCGTCATACCGGCATTGGCGCTGATGGTGTTTTGATACTTAAAGAACATCGTAGCCATGGCTGCGCGCAAATGCTCATCTTTAATGCTGACGGCACAGAGGCGCAACTTTGTATGAATGGTCTGCGCTGTTGTGCCCACCGCTTGGTAACAATGCATCATTTTCCAGAAAACTTCAGTATTGAAACGAAGGCTGCCCTCGTTGAATGCTCGGCTACACATGATCAAACAAACCGAGAGCAACTGGTTATTACCACTACGCTTCCGGGAGCATCGCTGCAAGGTAACGCTTCATTGGTCATCGGTGGCAGAGAATTAACAGGTTCAGTCGTTGATGTTGGTAATCCACATTTTATTATCTTTGATCAAACAACTCCTGAATGGCTTATGAGCAATGGCAAATTAATTGAACAACATGAACGATTTCCACATAAAACAAATGTTGAATTTGTATGGCAAGACAAATCGCAAGAAAAAAATACCTACAACGCTTTGGTCTATGAACGCGGATGCGGCATTACGCAGGCCTGTAGCTCAGGCGCCGCAGCAATTACTTGGACCCTATTTGAACAACAATGCTGCGCCATTGATAAGCACATCATGCTCCGCATGCCCGGTGGTGCAGTCACTTGTTGGGTAGATATCAGCAATGCTGTACATCTTCAAGCGTCAGCGTATAAAATTTTTGACGGGATATTGAGCTAAAATAAAAAAGAGGAAGAAACATGCTCGCGACCTATGGTCTTTTAATTGCTCGTTTTTGCTATCTAGGATGTTTGCTACCTCAAATTTGGCTCACGCAAAAGCTGAAGATCGGCAACGCACTCAGCGATCTTTTCCTACTCGGATATCTGAATGGGTATCTTGCATTTATTTTTTATATTTTCTGTTACCAACTCCCACCTGCTTACAAAATCTTAGCACCCATTGAAACGTTTGCCACCCTCGTTATGGTCGGACAACGTCTTTATTTTGATAAAACAGCCTCAGCAAGGCTTACGTGGTTCTACATTGTAAACGTTCTTATCTTTCTTGCCTTCATTCCATGGGCGCTTCAGGCTCCGTCAGCTTGTGGTAACTTTTTTGGCTGGCTCACGTTTGCGATTGCCGCAGTCAACCAACTCCCACAAGTTATAAAGGTTTTTTATGCCAAAAGTGTACGCGGTTTTAGTTTTATGTTTGTTGTCCTTGGTGGCGTTGCCGCAATAGCTGAATTCAGCGCATCAGTTGCACTTTCACTTCCTATCCAAACAATCATCAATGCATTTCGCGGCATACTTATTTTTCTTGTTTTTTGCTTTCAGTTTGCTTGGTATCGAAAGTAACCAATGCTCAACCGTGACAGGCTCGCCCTCGCCCTGACCCAACGGGCAGAAAAAATCTTTTCCTATCGCCAGCAGGCATTCGCCTTATCCCCTGAACAATGGCGGGCAATTGTTGCCGACCCGATCGTTCTCAACCGCATCGCAGCACTACGCGAAACATATAATTTGATTTCATGGCAGGGCTCGCTTGCGCAAACCTTTACGGTTGATCCGATTACCAACTACCAAGTTCTAGCCGTTGATGGCTCACAAATTTATCCAGACCGTAATGTGGCCGGCGTTCAATGCTGCTTAATCAACATTGGCGGTTGTTGTATCAATTATGACAGCGTCAGCAAGGCATCGTTTTTTTCTCATCCGGCAGTTATTGTCCCTGAAGACCTAGGAGAATTGGGATTTGCACCAGAGCTTGTTGATCTTGAACGTGAAGCACGCGAGTTTACTGCAGCATACGATTACGTTACACAACTTGATGTAACAACAAAACCGACGCTCGGACTTTTCGATGGCAGTCTTATTTTTTGGCATCTTGAAAGCAAACCGCAGGGAGTGCGTGATTATTTCCTTAATCACTACTGCCAAGCTCTTGATAGGTGGTATAAAGCAGGAATTCCAATGGCCAGTTATATCAGCATGCCCAAACATAAAGAACTTGCGCTGCTGGTTGTGTATGGCCTTTGCAACGCTGCCCATGCCGACGCCTACGCTTGCCCCCAGGAATACGCAGGATTATGCGCTCAAAGTGACTCACTCATCGATTCACTGATTGTCGAAACGTTGCTACAACCTGGCCAGCGCACGACACTCATGCAAAGCAACTCACCCATCACCAAAGACTATCCTATACACCTTGCCCCATGGTTTTTTTATATGAATGTTGGCAAAGAAATTGTCCGTGTTGAATTTCCTGCCTGGGTTGCTCATGATACACAACACCTTGAAACAGTAGCTTCAATCTGTCTTGACCAAGCGATTAAGGGCCGCGGCTACCCGGTAACGCTTGCCGAAGCGCATGAGCAGGCAGTGGTCAAAGGCCCAGATCGTGATTTCTTTTATCATCTCATTAGAAAAATAGGTTTCGATTACGAGCGAAATATTGTTATGTCGCAGAAAAGTATTAAGAAGCGGGGAATAGGGGTTTGAGCGACACAAAAAGTTTTGCTTTTAAACACTTTACGGTTAACCGCTTTTCCCTTAGACTTTCTTTTATAAAATAATTTTCAATCGAATTTTTTTGACCTATAATTTCCAGCGAAAGGGTTCTATATGCATTATCAAAATAAAATAGCAAGCATACTATTTTTTGCAGTTGGTGGTTTTTGTTCTGCTGCAATGAAGAACCCTCAACAAAATAGCCCCGAACGTGAAAAAATTCGAGCATATGTTAGTAGCTTGAAATTAAAAAAGGACTCATATCGCCGCGCGCGTGGCGGAAGCGCCGCAATTTATGAAATTACCTGTGCAAAGTGCAATGCAGTAACTATGTACTATCAAAAAGATGGCGCGGGGAAGTTACTCCGTTGTTACCTAGATCGAATTATGTATCCAGAAAGCTTAGAGCGCCTGGCAGAAATACGTACAAAAAAAGATATGCCTAATCTAGTCTGCAGCGCATGTACTCAGCTTATCGGTATACCAATGGTCTATACTAAAGATCACGAAAATCGGTTGGCCTTCCGAATGATTTATGGATGCTTTAGTACAAATACAATCAAAGGTGAGTAAAGGAGCGCAATGGCAAAACTTTTTGAATTTACCACAGACTGCTACCAAGAAAAACGTGGTGGCTATTCTTACTTACTGGAAATTCACTGTAAAAATTGTTCCTCATTTTTATTTTTTTACCAGAAAGATGGAGAGGGCGATCTATTCCGTTGCTATTTAAACCGAATTTTGGCGCCTGAATTGTATGCATCATTGAAGCATTCTGAAGACATTAAAGATGAAACCACTATGCCCTTGCTTGCTTGCTCTAATTGTAAAGCCTTAATTGGGGAGCCAATGCGACATAGCGATGACCGCTTGGCCTTTCGTCTAGATCCAAACTCCTTCATACAAAAAATACATCCTAACCAAGAGTAACTTATGAAAATCATTTCCTATGCAACTCTAATTATTTCTATAATTTCGGTTGTTACCACTATTGCCAAATCCGATACCAAACAATTTGATGCGGCATCTGTTTCAAAAAAATATTTTCTTTCTCAAGAAAAAGTAGCGAATAGCCTGAATCTTGCACACGAATCAATGCAACCAAAAATGAAACCGTGCGAGGTTACGTGTGGTAATAATACGGTTGCATACGAAATTACTCGTCAAGGAGTTGGCCTTCTAGAAACTCCTTATGGAGAGTTTTATTTATTCGATTTCAAAGTCAATGATACCTGGGAGCATTATTTTGCGTTGGTAAAAGCTCAGCTAAATTCTGATTTTATGCCGGAATTTAAAAATAGTAAAAGCGTTACCCTGCGCATCGATTCTGGTTGTCTAACGGGGCAACTATTCAACGATAGAACCTGCGAATGCAAAGCGCAACTCGAACTGGCAATGAAGGATATCAGTGAAATTGGCGAAGGCTTGGTTATTTGTATTCCAACCCAAGATGGTCGCGGAATGGGGCTGCCGTTTAAATTAGCCA
>JBAYHB010000033.1:0-11152 GCA_041666365.1 Candidatus Babeliales bacterium
GAAGTGATGCAAGAGTCGGCACAAGCAGCCATGAGCTACATTCGTTCCCACGCAAAAGATTTTGGGCTTAAAGAAAGTTTTTATTCAGATATCGATGTCCACGTCCACGTTCCAGAGGGAGCCATTCCAAAAGACGGTCCATCTGCTGGGATAACCATAGCAACAGCGCTAACGTCAGCGCTTACACAGGTTCCTGTCCATCGTGATGTTGCGATGACGGGTGAGGTAACGCTGCGAGGTCGGGTGCTTCAGATCGGTGGGCTGAAAGAAAAGTTGCTTGCGGCAACCCGTCTGGGCATTACAACGGTTATTGTACCCAAAAGCAATGCTCGAGATGTTAAAGAGTTTTCGCATGAACTTGATAAGGGTTTGACGATTGTGTACGCCGATTCCATGGACCAGGTACTAGAAAGGGCGCTTGTTCGTAAGCCCTTCTTAACAGAAAAGAAGAAAGCTAAAAAGGCTGCTGCAACGAAAAAAAGAACGACAAAAAAGAATAAATAGCTTAAAGCTTTTGTAAAAGATTGGTCAGTACTGCATCAACTGCCGTTGAATTATCGACGAGCCATTGATGGGCGTGTTGACCAATCTTTTTTCTGTAATCATGATCAGTAACCATTTTTATTGTTGTGGCATAGAGTGCTTGTTCTGTTAACGCCACCACAACTCCTTCTTTTTCACGCAACGCTGTTACTTCATGGGTGCAGTTATGATGGTAAGGTCCTACAATTGCTGGAAGCTGCCATATCGCTGGTTCCATAAGGTTATGTCCACCAACAGGAACAAAGGTTCCTCCTAAGAAAAACAAATCAGCGTAAGCATACAGTTCAAAGAGCATGCCCAGTTTGGCAATGGCAAGGATATCGCAGGTGGCCATTGTTGCATCGAGATCGTTGATTGAATGAGTATCGTGTGGCGTCCAAAGGGTGTAGCGAAAAGGGGTTGCTTTGAGCATGGCTTCCAGTTGGCTAGTCCATGTTAGATGGCGGGGGACCAGAAGTAGCTTCAGATGCTTATTTGTTTCTTTTAATCGTGTAAAAACATTCACGTATATTTGTGCTTCTCCTGGGTGGAGGGAGCCAACAAGCATTACTAAGTGGTCTTGCTGAGTCTGTGGTATCGGTGCATACAGTTCTTTTTTATCTAAAACATTACATATTTTTATGTTTCCCATGATGTCGATCTTTGAAGCCTTGCAACCAAGTGCCATAAATTTTTTTTTGTCGGCCGGTTGCTGCACATAAAAATGAGTGATGCATTGCAAGAGTGGCCGTAAAAGAAATGAAAAACGGTGGTATCGTGGTGCTGACCGGTCACTGATACGGGCATTAATCGTATATATTGGCACGTTACGTATGTGGGCAAGCATTAAAAGATTTGGCCATAGTTCTGCTTCGATGATAATTAATGCATGAGGGTGTATGCGAACAAACGCAAGCCATGTGCAGATAATGAAATCGAAGGGGAGGTAGCTCACATAATCAGCGTTTAGGCGTGATAAGGCCATCTTTTTCCCGCCTTCAGTTCCCGTGGTGACATAACAACAAGCATTGGGAATAGTTTCTTTTATTCGTTTGATTACATGTTCTAGTGAAAGCACTTCTCCCACGGAGACAGCGTGGAGCCAAATAACTTTTTTTTGGTGGGGTGGTTGCGGTATCCAGCCGACGCGCTGCTTGATGTCAGATTGTTTATGCATGATGAAGTGGCGGTAGAGCATGACGATAACAAAGAAGGGCAGTGCGAAGCACCAGAGGATTTGGTAGGCAAGAAAGATGATCATCAAGGGCATAGGTAAATTCCTTTATGGAAGCGTAAAATATCTATGAGTATAGAATGTGTGCTAACAAAATCCACAACGATATTGTGGGCTGATTTTCCTGTTGACTTGTGCGTGAGGATATCGGTAAGATGAACGGGAGATTGATGTGTGGATCGCAGTATTTTATAAGGAGATGACGATGAAAAAACTGTTACTAATGTTGCTTATTATCAGCGCAAGTGTTGGTGTTATTTCAATGGCAGCAATGACCGATCCTGACGAACCAAAAGCAAATAAAGTGATCGCTGTAGAAAAAACAACCGATGAGGAAGATTTTGGTGATGGCGATGCGTATGAAGATGAATTTGATGGCGATGACGACCAACCGCAAGACGATGGCGTCTAAAGAATAGTTCACTAAAAAATAAAGAGACGAGCTCGAAGTAATACTTCGAGCTCGTCTCTTTATTTAGATCTGTTATTTCATTCGTTATCATGGTCTTTTTTTAAGCAACCACAATATTGACAGACATCGTTTACAAATACGCTTACGCTGTTATCGTCCCCCTTGATTTTGCAGGTGTACAGGGAGCTACCTTGTTTATTTTCTTTTTCATGAGGCGTCTTGATACATTTTGCTTGGCAGGCAACTGAACATACTATTCCTAAGACACATACAGATAAGAAAACCTGTTTCATAAAACTCCTTACATGGTTTTAAGCGATAATCCATAATTATCGTTATTGTAGGAAGTTGGGGGGTACAAGAGCAATGGTTTGGCGATTTCTAGATTCAAATGGCCGAATTAACCGCGTTCTTGAACATTAACTGTTGATCCGAGCGAACTTTTTTCGACAATGAAATGGACGGGGAAATTGTCTTTAAACTCAGTCAGATGCGATACAACGATTATCTTGGCGAAATCTTTTTGAATAGCATAAAGTGCATCCATGATGTGCGCCAGGCCCTCTTCGTCTTGTGATCCAAAGCCCTCGTCAATGATAAGCGTTTGAAGTGATGTTCCCGCCCTGCGTGCTAAAAGTTTTGAGATAGCTATTCTGATTGCAAAATCAACACGAAATGCTTCGCCGCCAGAAAACATTTCATACGGACGGATACCGGCGGTATCGGAGATATGAATATCGAGCGTTTCTTTTACCCCGCCGCTTTTAAGATCTTTGAGCGATTCAATAAAGATGTGCGATTGATTGTCAGTCAGTTTTGAAAGCAGTTCATTAGCTTCGGCTTCGATTTCAGGAATTGCTTGCTCGATAAGGAGTGCTTGAATACCATTTTTATTAAACGCCTGCGTAAGCGTTTGGTAATCGTCGATGTGCTCGCCAAGAAAGGCCATTTTTTCAGCCGTTTCCGCTACTTGTTTTTGTAGGTTTTGTAGGCGGGCAAGAGCGTTTTCATACTGGCCGAGCGTTTGAAGATGATTGTCTTTTTGCTGTGTTAGTTGCCCGATGGATGATTGTAGCGACGCTATCGATTGCTGAATGGTTGCCAATGATTCAGCAGTAACGGAAGAGGTGAGGAGCCAGGTTTCTATTGCCGCACATTGTTGGTTGAGCATTTTAAGCTCGCGGCAGGCAAGACTGATTGAGTGACGGCATTTTTTTTGGAGGTCTTGTTGTTGTGTTGTTGTGCGGGCTGCCATGATTTTTTGATTGAGTAGTGCAATGTGGGAGGTCAGTGAGCCAAAGTGCTGTTGGTCAAATAGAGTGGTTGCGCGTTGTTGTTCTAATACGGCGATTTTATTCTGAAGTTCAATTAATACGTGGTCAGTTGCAAGTATGGTAGCAGCTTCTTTTTGAAGCCTGTCGAGCATAGTTTGAGCTTCAGAGAGTTCTTTTTCATTCATAATTGCTTGTTCATGGAGCGTGACGATTTCAAGATCAATTGCAGCCTGTTCTTGTTCAAGCAGTTTGCTTTGTTTTGTATGGCCATCAAGGAGGTTTTTTTGTTCGTTTATTCGTTGGGTTTCAAGTATGTAGCGCTCAAGTTCTTGATGTTGAGCGTACAAGATATCTTTAAGTTTTCTGATGATTGCGCCGATTCGCCCAATTCTGTTTAGAAGTAACGTTTCTTGGACACACATTTGGTTTTGGAGAAATTGTTTCCGCTTTACGGTCAGTACCTGTTCGCAAAGGGGACAGGATGGATTATGTGTCGTGTGGATAGTATTTTTTTTCTGATCAATTTCAGTGAGCGTTGACTTGAGCCAATTGCCTTTTTGGACAAGCGATTGATAAAATGCTTTGCGTTTTTCAAATTGTGTTTTGATGACAAGCATTTCAGTTTCAAGGTGAGCGGCTTGTTGTATGATGGTTTGGGTGGCGTTTTGTTCTTTTGTCGTCTCGACAAGTTTCTTTTCAATTGTTTTAGCCAGTGATTCTTTTTCGTTAAGCCTCGTTTGAATTTGTTTCTGGGTTAGTTCAAGCCTTTGAACCGTGAGTTGTTGTTTGATGATCAGTCCATCGCTCGTTTCTTTAAGGTTTGCTAGTCGCAGTGCAGACTGTTCTTTTACGGTAAGCAATGATTCTTGGACCGTGAGCGCTTCTTGTTTCTGTTTAATGAGCCGTTGAACCTGCTGGTCAAGAGGTTGTTTTTCGGCTTCAAGTTCAGGAATAGATACGTGGTTGAGAAGGCTTGTATGGGCTTTCTTCCATTCTTTTATCATGTTGCGTAAGGCAACGTGCTTTTCTTGGCGTGCTGTTGCTAGTTTTGTTCTCTCTTCTTCCTGCTGTTCCCGTTGTAAAAGGTGCTGTTTAACTGAATGGTGTTCTGTCTCAAGAAGTTTAAGCCGCTGAGTGGTGCTTGCGATGTGCAGTCCTACATTGGCAAGGCTTTCTTTTTCTTGAATAATGGCAGCAATAAGCGTTTGTTCTTGCGAACACTCAAGTTGCCACTGGTCATGCTGATGGGTAAGTATTTTTTTCTCATCGGTCAGGGTTCTTACCTGATCAAGCGCTAATTGGGCAAGATTATCGTAATGAGAAAGACCAAGAATGGTTGCTAAAATTTGTTTCCGGTCCTTGGCGGTTTTTTTAGAAAATTCATTTGCCTGTCCCTGACGTAGGAAGGCTGAGTTGATAAACGTTTCAAAATCAATGCCAACAATCGTTTCAATTTTTTCCTGTGTTGCCCGAGTTGTTTTGTCGGTCAGTGACATAAACTTATCTGCGATGGCGTCATAAACCTCACAATCTAATGCAGCATATGGTCTACCGTAGGTCTTGGCAAATTCTCTGCGAACGCGATAGATGGTGCCGTTTACCTCAAATTCAAAGCTTACCATCATCCGTGTTGTGCCAAGGCGGAGCAATCCCTCGTCAGCTTTGCCTGAGCTGCCAACTTTACGTGCCTGTCCCCAAACGGCCCAGGTCAACGCATCAAGGAGCGCAGATTTGCCATTGCCGTTTTTACCGGAAAGACAGATGAGTGTGTGGTGCCGAAAATCGATTGTTTGGACCGGCTCACCGTAGCTAAGAAAATTTTTGAGTTCTAGTTTGTGCGGGATCATAAAAATATTGGAAACCGTTTTATTTCATAGTACTATTGCAGCAAGAAGGTTCACGTAGCCTAGCCCGTTTCATCGGGTTTTGTCAAAGAAAATATCAGGTACCTCTTTTGCAGACAATGAGATTAATGAAGTGATGATTGATCGCCGTTATTTCCGTTATTTTGATTGGATAAGTTTTGGCCTCACCCTGGCACTTTTGGGGATTGGCCTTTTGTTTGTTTTTAGCGCGACCTACACTCCAGAATCTTACCCCTCAACCTTTTTTAAAAAACAATTATTTGGTGCGCTGTCAGGCCTGGCAATTTATGCGCTCTGCTGTGCCAGCGATGTTCGCAAGCTTGTCAGGTTTGGTTTTTTTGCCTACTTTGGCGTGCTTTGCTTGCTCCTTTATACGATGATTGGTGGCATGATTGGTATGGGGGCTAAGCGATGGATATCACTTTATTTTATGAAGTTTCAACCGGCCGAATTGGCTAAATTATTTTTACCGGTGTTTGTGGCCTATTATTTCAGCGAACAGGATGTTCCCAAGTATTATTCGATTCCGGTTATCCCATTTCGTGAGTTTCTGTTTCCCCTGGGGGTGCTTGGTGTTAGCTTTGTCCTTATCTTAAAACAGCCTGACCTTGGAACTGCTCTGGTTATACTTTTTTCTGGGCTCGTCTTATTTTGGTTTGTCGGCCTTGATCGTCGATTTTTTATCGTTATGGGGGTTATTGGGTGTTTGGCCGCGCCATTGCTCTGGAAGTGCCTTAAACCTTATCAGCAAAACAGAGTTCTGGTGTTGTTTGGCCAAGGAGACATACGTAAAGAGCGCTATCAGATTGAACAATCGAAAATTGCGATAGGCTCGGGGGGGGTGATTGGAAAAGGCATACTCCAGGGAACTCAAAATAAGTTACAGTTTTTACCAGAAGATCATACCGATTTTATCTTTTCGGTGATTTGTGAGGAAACGGGTTTTATTGGGGCACTTTTCATTTTGCTTCTCTTTGGAATGCTCTTTGCACGTATTATTTTTGTCATCATCAACGTCAAAAACTTTTTTGATCAAATTGTTGCAATTGGCCTTTTAATACACTTGCTTCTTTCGGTTTGTATTAATATTGCGATGGTGACCGGCATGCTCCCTATTGTTGGGATTCCCTTGCCACTCGTTAGTTATGGGATCACTAATTTGTGGATAACGCTTGCCAGTCTTGGTTGGTTGAATAATATTGCCATTCGGCGATTCTATTATTAGCGGCATTGATTATTGTTTTGCATTGCCTTTTAATGGGGCTAGGCTACATTGGATGAATTGTATGGTTGTTTGTAAATGAAAGGGGCTTGAATGCATTCTTTACGTTGTAGTGTTATGGTTGTTGCCAGTTTATTAGGGGTTCAAGGTGTTTGCATAGCAACGGGGCCGATTGATGCAGGGAAAACGGTTGTTGGGGTTGAAGGTGTGAGCGATTCGGCCAATGTTGTTGACGCGATAAAGACTGCTGGCATCTTGAGAGATTCAAAAAAATTAACAAGTCCTTCTATGGCACAGTTGAACAGTATTCTAAAGGTTTTAAATGTGAGCGGTATTACGGGCGGTAAAGTTGCTGCAAGTATGAAATCGGCAAGCGATAGAGGAATGCATATCTTAAAGAAGTTGCTCATGAAAAATGATGCTGCATCCTTAGCTGCAGCGCTTACTCCTGAAGAAGTGAAGCACATTGCGTTTATCCTTGTTCCTGTTAAAGCGTTCTTTACCCAAATCCGCAAGGCAGGGGATATGATAGTTCCATTGATTAAAGAGAGTCTTGACGATCAATCTGTTGGGTTGCCGTTCTTGATTGTCTATTTTGAATCACAAGATGATTGCGACATTCAAACATACCTTGAAAAGATTATCACAACGCGCCAAGCACTTGTTTTATTTTGCAGAGAGATGGCAACATTCTGCGGCGATGTTCAGGCAAGCTTTTCGGACGATGTTATTAAGCTTCAACAAGCTTTTCAACTAGAGCAAAAAATGAAAAACAAAGAGAAAGTTGATAAAGCACCTGTAAAATAGTTGCTGAAAATATAACGCAAATAAAAAAGGAGCTCGGAATTTTCGGAGCTCCTTTTTTGTTGTATTGTAAAAGTTTCTAATTTTAACCCACTTTTTTAGCCTGAGCCTCAGTAGGAGCAGCTACACCTTTTGTCGTATCTTTTTTTGTAGGAGTTGCAGCCAGTTTTGTTTGGTTCTTGAGCAGGCCCTTGATAATCTTCTTGAGCTTCTTGTCAAACGTATACGGCGGTGCTTTCTTCAAATTCTTCTTAATTTGAGCGTAATACTTTTTGTCATCAATGAACTTTTTGATCTTTGGTTCAAGATCTTTGAAGTTGCTCAGGGATGTTCCCCAGCCGTTCGCTTCAACCATTTTTATGTTAGGGGTTTCCCAGAACATGACGGGGCTTGTGTTGTCGACGATCATAGGGAGTTTCATCTGGATCGCTTCATTGACAGATCCAGGACCAGGTTTAGTTATGAATAGATCGGACACGGCCATGAGATCTGCAATCTTTTTAGTAAATGGAACGACCGTCAGACTTACGCCAGGGGAGCATTTTAGTTTTCTGACTTTATCGGCGATGGCTTCATTGCGTCCGGTGCACACCAAAACGTGGACATTAAGAGGCATCGAAGCTATTTTTTTTGCGTATTGATAGGTTGAGTATGAGCCTGCCCCACCCATGAGCAATAAAATAGTAAATTTCTTTTTAGGGATATTCCATTCTTTGCGAATAGTTTCTTTATTGTGGGAAGTGAAAAAATCATGTCTTGTAACAAAACCAATGGCATGGACCCTTTCATCTGGAATCTTACGGCTTTTAAGTTGGTCTTTTGGCAGATCAAGTCCTTTGCATACAGTGATTGCATAGTTAGGATGAGTAATTTTGTGCAGGCCAAGCGTAAACGCTGTGAGATCGCAGTCAGTTGTTACTAAGAGAAAAGGAATATTGCAGGCCTGAGCAGCATTAGCGAAGGCAAGATTAAGACAAGGGATGACTGATAAGAGTAAATCAGGTTGTTCTTTTTTGAGATATTCAGTAATTTTTTTCTCAACCGTTTTACGTCGTGAAAGAATGAGTGTTGGGACAATATGTTTATAACTCCAATTGCCAAAACCGATCCACCTGTTTGTTTGAATTTTATTGAAGAAATCTTCGCCGTCAAGCTTGCCGAAGGTTAATGTTTTTATGGGATCGATCGAACCAAGGAGATCTTGGAGGGGATTAATTTTACTTATTTCGTATTCGTTATCCAACAGAGCTTTGAGGCAATCGCGAGCTGCCAAATGCCCCCCCCCACCTTTGCTGAAAAATATGACGATTTTCTTTTTGTTTGAATGTTTTGTTTCAGGTGTCTTGATAGCTTCTTTTTCTTTGACTTTCTTAGTAGACGTTGCGGTTGGATCCTTTTGCGTCGCAGCAGGGGCTTCGGGGGCTGAAAAAAGAGTGTAGGGCAAGCTTGTGATGAGTAATAATTTGGTAAATGCCGTGTAATTCATTATGACTAGTTCCTTTCTAAACTATGTGAGGTAAAAAATACGATCTTTATAACGAACACATAGCGCCATGATACAGAGAAAAAAAATTAGGTGAACAAAAAAAATAGGCGTAAGCATTTGTGAATCGATACTTTATAAAACTGAGCAGAAACCCACGGCGTTTTTAAGTCTGGGGATGCACACGAGCCCATCTGGCGCGTGATTGTAAGATGGCAGCCTTACTTAAAATATCTACTTGACATTTTTTATAAAATCAATTAGGTTGAACCGGTATTTTATATTATTTAAAATATTTAGGGGGCTCAAGATAGTGAAAATCGGGACGGGGCATTATGGGAAAAAACTATCAAACCACAGTAAAAGTCATTGATGGGTCGCAGAGGCTCTATCTCAAGAATGTTCCAGAACTTCTACACAAAGTTGATCTGGTCAATCCGCAGTGTATCTTATGGTATTCAGGTCAGTATGGCTTGACAAAGCGGTCGCGTGATTTTTATGAAAACAATTTTATTACGCCGATGGTTGTTGCTTTTGATAAGCAGGTTTATGGTGTCTGGCTGTATGATTTATATGCATGGGCGGGCCTTCGCGATGCATCAATACCGTTAAGCAGTGCTGTTTTTAAGCCGATGTATCCCATTATCGCGCGCTATAAAAAATGTACGGGGAAAGCCTCCAATGAATTTTTTATGGCCTTACATGCGGCAAATCAGGCTGAGCAGGGTTTAATTCTTAATATTCTGGAAACGCGTCACTTTGTATGGAATGGAAGTGAAGGGTTTGAGGCTCGAGGGATTTCCTGTTATGCAATTGACCTGCCACCGTGGCTTGGGGGAAAATTTCTTAGTAAGGACACTATGGAAGTCTATAGTGCTTTGCAGTATATCGAAAGCCTGTGGCTGGTACGAGAGATAGTTCGGAAGAAAATAATAAGTGATGATGCAAAAAATCCTGTTAACGTCGTATTTTTATTGCCTGGGGGCGAAGAGTCAGAATCAAATTATTATATTGATAAAAGCAACCCAAATGAGGTTTATGCTCAAGATATTAAAGGCCTAATTGAGTGCGATGAAAATTTGAAGCTTGAGCACGACGTTGAGGTCAATGTATATTTCTACGGATTCAATTATAGTCCTCCTATAGAGATATGCGGTATTTTGAAATTAAAGAGATCTCATTGCCCATGGGTCTTTTTCTATGGTGACGAATTGGTCTCTGATGAAGCACCTATAATTGAGCTCGACAGTCCACCCATACTCGATAATTCGCCGATAATAGAAGAGTTATTAATGGATCCAATCTTTATCAAAAAAATAAATTCCTGTGAATAAAAGGCAGCCAAACCACTAGCTCGGCTCGTGAGGTTTTCAAGGCTGGGCTTCGTATTCTCTCGCGGCTTGCTGGCCGAAAAAGAATATGAAATGCAACCAACATCGTATAGAAGTCTAAGTCATTCAAAACAATAAAATAAGAGAATTTTTGAAGAGGGTTTTTCATGAACGTGCAAGTCAGAAGGGGTATGAAATTATCTGTTGCAGACCCTAACCGGCAGCCTTTGGGGGTTGCTTCACAGACGTTTAAACCTTCCAGTACCACTGGGGCATTGTAACGAGAGGTTAAAAGTGATAAAAAATATAAAAAAATCAATCGTGAGTCTATTGTTCGTTTCTTGTTGTTTTTCTTGTTCTTTCGCCGCAATGCTCATCGGATCCAATGATAACCTTGCGAATTCGCAAAACCAGGTACTGAGCTCTAGAATATCGCATTATCGTACCCAAATAACGCTATGGTTAAAGCAATTGTCCAGCTCGAACGATAACCTTGCATATTCGAAAAATCAGGTATTAAGCGCTGAAATAGCGCGTTGTTGGGCCCAAATAAGTATATCGTTAAAAAAATTGCCCGATGACACCAAAATATCTTTGTCGACCGAAGCGGAAGGGGCATGGACTGCCGGAGAGCTTAAACACTTTGATCCACTAGTTGGAAATTCATTGTGTGAAATTCCAACGTTAGTGATTGCACGCCTCTACGATGAATACAGAAAGCATCCTATTGACAAGGATGTGTTAGAGAAATTTCCTAAAACGCTTTTTCTTTTTAACAAGGAGATGTTAGAGAAATCTCCTGAAATGCTTTTCCTTTTCGTTGCCTTCTTATTAACTAAATATAAAAAAAGCAAGCAAGATGCTAGCAAAATTTGTGGATATTCCGAGTGGATTGATTTAAAAAAAGATGATGTACGGGTAATTCCTAATAGCTTCCTTAATCATGCACAACGGCTAATTGCTGCCATGTCAATTGCATATTTAGAAAAACACTGCGAAACGGGA
>JBAYHB010000034.1:0-10920 GCA_041666365.1 Candidatus Babeliales bacterium
AACCCATTCCCGTTCAGCGCAGCCTTGAGCAAGCGCCTCATAATCTTTCCCGAACGAGTCTTGGGGAGCTGCTGCACAACAAACACCTCGCGCGGCGTGACAAATGCACCAATTTCTTTACGCACAACCAGCATAATCTCTTGAATTAAATGTGGGCTCTGGACAATACCATCTTTGAGCGTCACAAAAAGAACAACCTGTTCACCTTTTACCTGGTCGGCAACGGGAACGGCCGCAACTTCGGCAACAGCCCCATGCATGAGCACTGCACTTTCAATCTCTGCTGTTCCGATACGGTGACCCGCAATGTTGAGGACTTCATCGGCACGGCCAAGGAGCCAGAAATAACCGTCGCTATCTTTTCTCGCATAATCGCCGGAATAATACGCGCCAGGAAATTTTGACCAATAAATTTCTTTAAATCGTTCTTGATCGCCGAAAATCCCAATTGCCATGCCAGGCCAAGGGCGCTTGATGACTAAAAAACCTTTTGTATTGGCCGGGACACTTTCTCCACGTTCATCAACCACATCGGCTATAACTCCGGGTAGTGGCAAGGTTGCCGACCCAGGTTTAAGGGTGATGCGTTCTTGATTGGCCATGGGACTGATCATAAACCCTCCTGTTTCCGTCTGCCACCACGTATCAATGACCGGGCACTGCTGGCGCCCGATGACGCGGTCGTACCAGCGCCAAACTTCTGGGTTGATTGGTTCACCAACCGAGCCTAAAATTTTAAGGCAGGAAAAATCATGTTGGGCAATCTGTGCTTCGTCCTGCTTCATAAACATACGCAGGGCTGTCGGTGAGGTATAAAAAATGGACACGCGATAATCTTGAATAATCTTCCACCAAACATCAGGTGTTGGGTAGTCCGGCGCCCCTTCAACCATCACCATACTGGCTCCATGGAGCAGCGGACCGTATGTAACGTACGAATGGCCCGTAATCCAACCGATATCGGCGGTGCACCAGTATATTGATTCTTCGTTAATACCAAACGCCCACTTGATCGTGCTATAAACATAGGTCAAATACCCACCAGTCCCGTGCATAATCCCTTTTGGCACGCCCGTGGTCCCCGAGGTATAGAGAATAAAAAGGGGATGGCTTGATTCAACTTTTTCAGGTTCAACATAAACCTCGTCATCATCGCAATCACTCACGATAACATCGCGCTCCTGATTAATCTGTATGGCTTCTTGGCTTCGCTGGATGACCAGCACTTTTTCAATACCGGTAGCTTCAGCTGCTTGATCAACAATAGGTTTAAGGTGCAATGTCTTACCCCGCCTGTAGCCAACATCTGCGGTCACAATAATTTTTGCGCCCGTGGCAACAATGCGCTCACGCAATGCCGCCGCACTAAACCCTGAAAAGACAACCGCGTGCACCCCGCCCAGACGAACAACGGCAAGCATCATAGCAACTGCTTCAGGAATCATAGGAAGATAAAGAACAACAACATCGCCTTTTTTGACGCCTTGCTGTTGTAAAAGCGCCGCATACCTGTTGACCATGGCGTAAAGCTGCCCGTAAGTAAGTTTGCGTCGCTGTCCCTGCTCACCTTGCCAGTAGATTGCAACCTTTTTCCCCTTGCCCGCCTTAACGTGCACATCAAGACATGCATACGAGGCGTTAAGCTGGCCGCCAACAAACCATCGTATCTGCTCCTGGCTTCCGTCGCACACTTTCTCCCACGGCGTATACCAAGGCAAATTTGAGGCCTGTTTAGCCCAAAGTTTTTCTACAACAACAGTATCTAGTGGATAGTTCACGCAGGACCCTTTCGTTAGGCTGTATGCACAGACAAGACCAAACCAGTCTGACAACTTTTACTCTTTTTTCAAACGCCACATAGCCCCAAGCTCAGGTCTACCCTTTTTTCACTTTTTGGGTAGTATTAAAGAGTGGTCATTTGTTGCGGAGTTACTTAACAAAGTGGAAAAAATGAATAAAAGTAATCGTGTAAAACTTTTTTCTCTTGTTCTCGCTGTTTTTTTATTTCAAGGGTCAGCCCTGGCGCGTAAGCCGTTAATCATTCTTGACCCGGCAGGAAGCGCTAGCCACACCGGCCGCAAGCTTGCAAGTGGTTACGAACAGGGCGAGGCGCTGCGCTTCACACAATCCCTTGCCGCAAAGCTCAAAGATGCCGCTAACGTTGATGTTGAAACCTCACGGGCTGCCGGACAGGAAAAAGGGCTCCATCAAACAGCTGCCATGGCCAACAAGCTGGATGCCGATCTTGTCATTCATCTCAGTTTTTATAAGGAAGAAGCGGCACGCCCAAAACTCTTTATCTACCACCTCATCTTCAATCCTGTTCTTGACCGGACATCGTATACCGATAATCAATTTGCTCCTGTTCCCCTCTATCAGGCGCACTTCAGAAATAAATATCAAACCAAAGTTATAGCCAATACGATCAAAGCATCGCTCTGCCAGTTTGAAAACAAAAAGTTATTCGATGTCGAAGGCCCGTTTGGCATCCCAACCAAACCACTTGTCGGCATTTGCCCTCCTGCCATCACGGTTGAAATTGGAGTCAACGAAGAAACAAAGGCTGATCTTTTTATCGACCCTCTGGTCGAAAGCCTTAAATTCATTGCTCGGTAATTTGCCTAATTTCACGTTTGCAGCTACATTTTACTATAAGTCCCGCGGCTCGGGAAGTCTAACTCACCTCTCCGCTCATGGTGAGCCTGTCGAACCATATGAGCGCTCGTATCCTTCGACAAGCTCAGGACGAGCGGAAGTATTAAGGAAAAAACTATGTCATCTTCTACCGTAACCCTTGAAAAAATAGTCGCGCTCTGCAAGCGACGTGGTTTTGTCTACCCTTCTGCTGAAATTTATGATGGTCTCAACGGCGTCTATGACTTCGGCCCCTTGGGAACCGTGTTAAAAAATAATATCAAACAAGCATGGCTTAAAAGCGTTACCAGTTTTGCTGAAGACGTTGTTCAGCTTGACGGATCAATCCTTGGTGCCGAGCAGGTTTGGAAAGCTTCCGGCCATTTGGCAAATTTTAGTGATCCGATGGTTGACTGCTTGAACTGTAAAAAAAGATACAGGGCTGACGAACTTGATCTTGAAAAAAGTTGCCCTTCATGCGGCATTAAACAATGGACCGACGTCCGCCAATTCCAACTCATGTTTAAAACTCAACTTGGGGCCATGAGCAACGCTTCCAGCGACGCATACTTACGCCCAGAAACAGCACAATCAATTTTTATTAACTTTAAAAATGTCATGTCAAGCAATCGCGTAAAGATTCCTTTTGGTATCGCCCAAATCGGTAAAGCATTCCGCAACGAAATTACCCCAAAACAATTTTTGTTTCGCATGCGCGAGTTTGAACAAATGGAACTTGAATTCTTTTGCAAAGGCGAGCAAGCAGACGACTTCTTTGCCATCTGGAGCGAGCGCCGTAAAGCGTTTTTTGCCAACCTAGGCATCACACCAGAAAAGCTACGCCTGCGTCCTCATGCGAGCGACGAGCTTGCACACTATTCCAAAGCATGCGTTGACGTCGAGTATAACTTCCCATTCGGCTGGAAAGAACTTGAAGGTATCGCAAACAGAGCTGATTTTGATCTGACACAACATTCAAAACATTCTGGCAAAGATTTGGCAATTTTTGATGAAGCCACCAAGAGATCGTACATGCCCCATGTCGTTGAATGCTCGGTTGGTGTTGACCGTCTCTTCTTAACACTTTTATTTGATGCTTACTACGAGGACAATATTGAGGGTGAAACCAGAACAGTTCTACGTTTACATCCAACGGTGGCGCCTGTAACGGCTGCCATCCTACCTCTGACCAACAAACTATCAGAACAAACAAGAACGCTTTTTTTTAACTTGAAAAAAACTGGCTACAGAGTTCAACTCGATGAATCAGGCTCGATCGGTAAGCGCTACCGCCGCCAAGATGAAATCGGTACGCCCGTCTGCTTTACCTTTGACTTTGAATCACTTGAAGACAACAAAGTAACAGCGCGCAACCGCGATACACTGACCCAAGAGCGCATTGCGATCGATAGCCTGCCAACATACCTTGATGCACTACTTAAAAACAGTTAGGAGAAATTATGAAGTGGATTCGTAGAATCTATGACTGGATGGGATCAAAAGTAACATCGCGCTTTGCCAACGTGTGGCTGGCATTTCTTTTTTTCATTGAGTCCTCGGTCTTTTTTATCCCCGTTGACCCGCTTTTGATTCTTTATTGCATTCACAACAACAAACGCTCGCTGTTTTACGCCTGGGTTGCAACACTTGCTTCCGTTGTTGGCGGTATTTTTGGATACATAATTGGCGCAGTCATGTGGAAAAGCGTTGGAATCAAACTTGTTTCATGGATTATTACAGAAAAAACATTTTACGGCATCGTTGCTAAATATAAGATCTATCAAAACTGGGCGGTCCTGATCGCAGGGTTTACACCCGTTCCCTACAAGGCTGTCACGATCTCGGCTGGCTTTTGCAACCTTGATATACTTCCCTTTATTTTTTATTCGTTCATCGCCCGTGGCGCTCGATTCTTCTTGATTGCAGGGTCAATAAAAATATGGGGGCCACAGATTAAAGATTTTATTGATCGTTATTTCAATTATCTCGTCGTTGCATTCGCGGCACTCGTTATTTTGAGCTGCACACTTTTGACGTAAAAATAGCCGGCATTGCTTTATCAGCAACGCCGGCAACATATCATGAAAAAGGTAGCTTAATCATTCGCTAGAACATAATAGAAAACGTCAGTCTGCAACGTCCATGTCATAGGAAGTTTATACACTTTGACCGGTGTAAGTCCCGGCAACGCCTTGAGCGACAGCACACGAACCATGCCCGGCGTTTTCTTACATTTTTCGGCTATGTCATTGAGTAATTTATCAGGGAAACAGGCCGAACAAGTGAAGACAACTGCAGATTTTTTCATCGTAACATCGGTAATATTTTCCTCTTTAAACTCTACCTTGGACTTGATGTGGTAACTATTTTCAACGCGCTTTAAAGCTTCTCGAGCTTTTGCCGTTCTTGATGGTGACAACTCAACACCAACGGCTCTTGCTGGCGTCACCAATGCAACCTGCATACACGCCTTGCCAACGCCACTTCCTAAGTCATAAAAAGTATCATCTTTGGTCAGATTAAGTTCATAGAGCAATGTTTGAAGAGAAGAGAAAAGTATTTCTCCATAAGTTGCATTTCCTCCCTTGGAGCTAATCTTTGCACTTTCTACGGCATTCAGACCAAAACCAGAAATATCTTTGTAAACATCTTTGATAAGTGCTTCGGCAACCTCAGCCTTTAACGGAAGCGCGTAAGCGTTGGCCGGATCTTTTTGCTCGACTTTTTCAGCTGGTTTGTCTTCCATTGCACATCCAGAAAGACCTACTAACGCTAGCACTAGAAACAAATGCGAAATCTTCATTACTACCTCTTTCTAAAAAACAATCTCGTTTCGAATGTTTTTACTTTTTAGGCGGCATCGGCCGCACCAACGGCATCAAACAGCTCAACGTCAAAAATAAGCGTTGCGTCTGCTGGGATTATACGTCCGGCACCGCGCGCTCCATACCCAAGCTTAGCAGGAATGGTTAAGCGACGTTTCTCGCCAACCTTCATATCAAGGACGCCTTCATCCCAGCCCTTAATAACCTGGCCAACACCGATGACGAAGGTGAATTTTTCACCGCGATCAACGCTGCTATCAAACTTCATACCAGGCTTACCATCCTGTTCAAGCCATCCGGTGTAATGCACGGTTACTTGCTGCCCTTTTTCTGGCTGCTTTGCTCCCTGAGGGGCAGGCTTTAACACTTCATACTTCAATCCTGATGCGCACGTAACTACCATAGGTTCCTCATTTTTAACTGGTTTATCGTCGCTTACATTGCCTTGTTTAAGAACTTGTTTACTAGTATCAAGGGGTACAACAACTTGCTGCTCAGATCGCTGCCCACACGAACTAAATGAACCGATCATCACCACAAGAAGAAAATGCTTTAACCTCTTCGTTACACTCTTAGATTTCATAAAAACCCTTTCCTCTATCTTCCCTGATTAATAAACAAGCGCAGAACTCACATGTTTCTTCACTTTTCCTGATTTTTCTCTAGACTAATAAATATTTTGTAAAGTTTAAATAGTGGTTTTTTGTGTGTTTTCAGGATGCGGGGTACTGTGAATTTGTCAGACGTCATCGAAGGCCTTGTAGAAGAACGTGGCCTTGATAAAGAAAAAGTGATAGAAATCGTTTGCGAAGGCATCCAAACTGCTTATGCAAAGAAGTTTCCAACTGTTCAGTTTTACACTGCCTTTAACCGTAAAACGGGACAGCTTGAAGTTTCTGTAGAAAAAACAGCGGTAGCAAACGTTACTGACGATGACACCGAAGTATCACTGCGCAAAGCTCGTCTGATCAATCCTCAAATTCAGCAGGATCAAAAAATTAAAGTTCCATTTGAGGAAGGCGTTGGCCGCATCGAGATTCTTGTCGCCAAACAGATCATTGCTAATAAAATTCGTGACCTTGAACAAATGGCTATCTTTAATGACTTCAACGATAGAAAAGGCGCAATCATCAATGGCATGGTGCATAAACGCGAACGCGCTAGTTTCGTTGTCAAAATCGGCGAAGTCATGGCACTACTTCCAAAAGAGAACATCATTCCAAACGAAGTGGTCAAGGTTGGACACCCAATCAAAGCGCTGCTCAAAGAAGTGCTTTCAGTTGCTCGGGGCGACTACCAACTTATCCTTGATCGTGCATCGTCTGACTTTGTTCAAAAACTCCTTGAACTTGAGATTCCTGAGGTCTTTGAAGAGCTTGTTGAAATCAAAAAAATCGTACGTATCCCTGGCTACAAAACAAAAGCCATCGTCGCTTCGTCAAGCAAAGACATCGATCCTGTTGGAACCTGCGTTGGTGTTGGCGGCGCGCGTATCAAACCAATTCTCAAAGAACTTGGTCAAGAAAAAATTGATCTTATTGAAGCAACGGACGATCTTGAAACGCTTGTTCGTTTTAGTCTTAAGCCGGCTGAAATTGATAAGGTTGAAATTATCGATGAAAAAACAGCAACCGTTTGGCTTTCACAAGATCAGCGTTCATATGCAATTGGCAAGCTCGGACAAAACATAACGCTGGCATCGCGCCTTGTAGAACTTGATATTCAACTCCAAGATGCATCACCGTCAAGCAACGACATGGCCTTTTATGCCGATGACTCAGAGGAAGAGAGTAAGTCTTAATTAACCCTATGATTCGGGTGGACGTATCATGCGTGTTTATGAAATAGCAAAAGAACTAGCGATTTCAAGTAAAGAAATCTTGTCAGCGCTTGAGAAAAAAAATATTGTTCTGGCAAGTCATATGTCTCAAATTTCCGATGATACGATCAAAGTTATCCGTGAGATATTCGGCAAAAAGAAATCTGAAATAAAGCCAACCGAGGCACAACAAAAAGGAAACCCTGAACCAATGCTAACAACCAAACACACTCCTACTGAAGAAAAAAAAGGCGCCGCATTTATAGATTCAACCAAGGATCTTTCTCTGCCCGAAGGCCTCAGCAATAATCAACCGCAAGAAAAAGTTTCAATCAAGCAATCGTTCTTGAAGGCCGAAGACCTGCAGGAACTGGAAAGAGAGCCTCAAGTTCAAGAAAAAGTAAGCAAAATTCTTATCTCTAAAGGCTTTATTCAAAAACCCTTTGTTAAAAAGCGTCAGCGTCGTTTTAGACGTAGACAACGTCAGGTGTTTCATAAAGAACAAGATTTCAAGGCCCCCGTTACAGAAATTACATTAACTAAAAGTCTTTCTGTCGGCCAAACAGCACAACTTCTGGGCCGTCCCGTTGGAGATGTCATTCTTGCTCTTCTTAAAAAAGGAATGGCGTGTAACATCAACCACTTAATCTCAGTTGAAGTTATTCAACAACTTGCTACCTCCTACGGCATTAAGTCCACCATGGCGCAGCAGGAAACAACCTCTACTAAAAAAATTGCTCACACAGAAGGTATCACTCGTTGGCCTATCGCCGTGGTCATGGGCCACGTCGATCATGGTAAAACAACGCTTCTTGATTACGTCCGCAAAATGAACGTTGCCGGGGGAGAAAAAGGCGGCATCACGCAGCACTTAGGCGCGTATGAAGTCGATAGTACCCACGGTAAAATCGTATTTTTAGATACCCCTGGCCACGAAGCCTTCTCGTTCATTCGCGAGCGCGGGTCACGTATCACCGATATCGCTGTCCTCATCGTTGCTGCCGATGATGGCATTAAACCTCAAACCGTTGAGGCCATTAATCATGCAAAAGCGGCAGGCGTTCCTATCATCGTCGCTATTAATAAAATCGATAAAGTCTCGTCAACAGCTGCAATTGAGACCATTAAGCGACAACTCGTCAAATATGAACTCATGCCTGAAGATTGGGGCGGACAAACAATCGTTGTGCCAATCTCAGCAAAAACAGGTCTTGGCGTTAATGAGCTTCTCGAGATGATTATCTTGCAAGCTCAAATGATGGATCTTAAAGCTGATCCAACCGCGCAAGCAAAAGCGTTTGTTCTTGAATCTCGTATGGAAAAAGGGTTTGGGCCGGTTGCGACAGTCATTTGTACTCAAGGGACCCTCAAACAAGGCGACTTCTTTATTTGTGGCACAAGCACCGGTAAAGTTCGTCTCTTAAAAAATAGCTTCGGACAAAAAGTAACCCAAGCCCCACCTTCCCAACCCGTACAGGTTATTGGATTCGATAATTTTGCTTCTATCGGCGACTATCTTACCGTTGTACCAATGCAACAGTACCTTGATGTGAAATCAAAACAATCAACGGTCACTTCGGTTACTCAATCTGAGGCTTCTTCCGTTGCTCAGCTTCCTAAGCAGCACGATAAGCATGCCAAAAAGAGCCACAGTAACCAAAATATAAACCTAATCATAAAAACAGATACACGCGGCTCAAAAGAAGCCATCATGGATTCAATCGATAAACTCATCAAGCAAAACAAAGACATTAAATGTCCTATCCGTGTTGTCGTTTCAACTATCGGCGATGTCTCTGAAGGCGATGTCGAATTAGCTGAAAACACTGATGCGATCATTTTAACGCTCCATGTAAGAACCGAAAAAAATGCCATGCTCATGGCTAAAGAAAAAGGCGTTAACCTTCAAGCATTCGATATCATCTATAAAATGCTTGAATACCTCCAAGAACTTTTGAATTCAAAACGCGAAGTCGTCACTATCTGGAAAAAAGTTGGCGAAGCTTCCGTCAGAAAAGTATTCGATATCAAAGGCGTTGGTATTATCGCCGGTTGCTACATGCGCGACGGCATCATGACGAACAAGAGCAAAGTTGAATGTGTACGTAACGGCCGCGTTATTGGTGAAGCAAAAATCACCAGCCTTCAACGCGACAAAAAGAGCGTTAAAGAAATTCATGCTGGTTATGAATGCGGTTTCGTTACCGAATCCTTTAAGGATTGGGCAGAAGGCGACACCGTAGTTTGTTATATCGAAGAAAAAGAGAAATAAACAACAAGCGTGAAGTATTATCTCTTATATCTCTGGACTATGAAACAAGGCGAACGGCGCGCAGTCGATCGCCTTGTCTTCTCTTTACTCGTCTTTATTGAATTCTTCTATCGCATAGGATTTTGGGCTTGGCGGCTAGTCACTTCAACGTTTATGCCAGCTCAAAAACTCCCAAGCCGTGTTATCGCGATAGGAAATCTATCTGTGGGAGGTACTGGCAAAACAGTGTTTGTCCACTTTCTTGCCAATCTACTTTCTCATCGCAACCTTGCTATTATCACCCGTGGCTACGGCGGCAGTCTTTCAACAACAGATAAAAGCTGGATTATTAATGAGGGCTCACAATTATTATTTTCGCCTGAGCAAGCAGGAGACGAAGCCTTCATGCTTGCTCAACGACTCAATGTTCCGGTTGCTGTTGGCAAAAATCGCTTTATTTCATACAAAACACTTGTGAATAAAACAGGCATCCCCGCAGTGGTCCTGCTTGATGATGCGTATCAAAATCGTCACATTCAAAAGGATTACGAATTTTTACTCGTTGATGCGCGCAAACCATTTGAAAACAATCATTGCTTACCAGCAGGCCCCCTCAGAGAAAAAGATTATTCCAGGGCCGATTGCATTATCCTGACACATGCTGATAAAATTGATCAAGAAATGCTCCCCGCTATCAAAAAAAAATTCTTCCCTCGTTTTGATCCAACAAAAATTTTAGCCGGCAAACACGCCGCTACAAAAATTTATGATAGCGCCGGTAACAACGTAGACCTCGCATCACTTACTCACCATAACTTTCTTTGTTTTGCTGGTATCGGATCATTCAGCGGTTTCATATCAACCGTAGAAGGAAACGGTTTAACCATTGGGCATACGCATGAGTTTGCCGACCATTACCCCTATACCCCAACTGATCTTGAAACTCTCGCTGCACATGCACAACTGACAAACAGTTCGGCGCTCATTACGACTGAAAAAGATTGGGTCAAAATTGCCCCATTTATTAAAGACAACACCACACTTTCTCTCCCTATCTATATCCTGGCGGTGGAATTTGAATTTTTATCATCGCACGAGTATAGTTTTTTTGTCACTGACTTGAATCGTAAGATCTAACACTTATGCATTCGGTTTAGTGGAAAAACTGTCCCCGGGGTCATCCTGAACTTGTTTCAGGACCCATTCTGACGTAGACCCTGAAATAAATTCAGGGCGACAAATGCGGTAGAAAAAGGAGTAGTCCCATGTACATGGTTGTGGCACGTAATTGTTTCACTCTCATTTTTTCATTTCTTCTCACGCTTCACATCATCCCCATCATCATTAAAGTCGCAAAAAAACTTGGCGTCCTGGATGTTCCTGATGGAAGG
>JBAYHB010000035.1:0-10855 GCA_041666365.1 Candidatus Babeliales bacterium
AAAGGGGATACGTCTGAACTCTCTCTTCCATAGAATAATTATGCGCAGAAAAGCGGATGCCACAGGTAGAATTTTGATGCGAATCCAAAAATAGATGCATACTTTTTATACGCAAGCTTGTTCCGGCTTTTACTTCAATCGGAACTATTTTTCCTTTTAGCTGTAGTAAATAATCAACTTCCGCCTGACTATTGCGGCTATCTCTGCGCCAATAAAAAAGATTGCTTTTAACTATCGGATCAGCGTATGCCAACAACTCTTGCCCGACAAAGGCTTCCACTATTTCACCCTTATTAACAAAAGCCGTTAAAGGCTCAAGAAACCATTGCGTTATATCAAGATTGAGCGATGCCTGGCTGAGCGCAACATCTAAGAAAATTATTTTGAAATCATTCAGATCTGCTTGTGCCCCAAGAGGAATCCCCTGCCCCGATGAATGCATAACAGGATGGACGATGCCAGCCTTTTCTAATAATTCAAGCGCGGGCTCAAGTTCTCGCTTTTTATATTCACCGACGCGACTGTACATAAATTTATTACTGAGTTGGGCTAACGCATTTCGAAAAAGTGCATCTAAATATTTAACCTGATGGTGTAGGGCGTATTTATTAAAATCCTGTTGGTATGAATCAAGTAGATCAGCATGTATTTTTCGCACCTGCCGTGGCGTTTGTGTTTGTACCCATGCATAGACTGCAGCTGGCATACCGCCTATGGCTAAGTAGGTTCCAACCAAATCCATGAGCTTGTCGTGCACAGGTTCAAGCAACGGCTCATGCGCATCATGCTTTATAATTGCTTGTGCCCACCGCTCATGGCCAAGCGCCACAAGAAACTCAAGAAATGACATGGGATACATATATAAACTTGAGATACGCCCTACCGGCATCCCCACCTGCTCGATAGCAAAATCAAGCAGCGAACCGGCAGCAATCACATGAAGCTCTGGCATAAGTTCATAAAAATATCGTAGGGCGATAATTGCCTTGGGAACCGTCTGGATTTCATCGATAAATAATAACGTTGAGCCCGGGATAATATCTTTCTGCAGGTGCTGCGACAACTGAAAGACTATTCTTTTTGGATCAAGATCCTGGGCGACAATCTTTCGAGCCGCCTCATCAGATTCTAAATTGATTTCAACGAATGATGTAAATTCTTTTCCAAGATTACGCGCCGCATGCGTTTTACCAACCTGCCGCGCCCCGCGCAACAAAAGAGGTTTTCGGTTAAATTGTTCGTTTTTCCATTCAAGTAAGAAAAAATCTATAAACCGTTTCATTAAAACTCCCTTTCATGAGCTCGTTTTATAAAATCGCAGAACCTTTGATGTATAAAAACCAAACTAAGAATACCCGTTTGATGTATAAAAAACAAAGTAAAAATATAGCTACCATGTATAAAATCCAAAGACAATCGATGATTGTTTCTATTTGAAATCCGCCCAGCCAATTTGCTCACTTGGAAATAAACGGCTTTTGGCCTTGACATTCGGGGGGGGGGGTATACTTATTTCCAATTGGAGTTGTATTGATATCGATTGATTTTAAAGGGAAATTTATGAAAAAGATGTTATCGCTCGCGCTATGTTTCACGCTCACTGGCGCAGGAATGCAACAAGCAAATGCCGTTACCCCATTTACCAAGCACGTGGTTGGCTCAGTAGTCGCTGGCGCTGTTGTTTCTCTTGGTTTTCTCTGGACCCAGTACGCTTATAATCTTGAAGACGAGACCGAAGCAACGTTCAAAGGCTTTGGCGAGTTCCTTATGACTACAAGACATGCAACCGAAGCATTCGCCATCTTCGCCGTGGTCGGTGGTGGAACCTTGGCAGTGTTGGAGAGAAAAGCGATTAAGGAGCGTTACAAAGCGTATATTCGAGCCTTAAAGCCGCTAACAACAGATCGTAAATTGCTCAATTCTATGCGTCATGACTATCAAGACCTATGCGAAATTTACGATGATTTTTTTGAAATAAAGAGCCGAGGATGTGAAATAGTATACAAAGCTCCTAGTGCTGAGAATCTACAAGAAGCAATCACTATTGCCCAAGAAAGAGACCCATCGGTTTCACCAGAAAATATTACGCAGATTAGAACAACTATTGGAAATATAAAAGGAAAAAAAAAAGCAGCCATAACTACTTTTGCACATTCACATGGCTTAAATTGTCACTTCAGCGATTGTGAAGAGCTACACTGTTGTAATGACTCTCAACAAGTACAACAGTGGCGTCATCAATCAAATGCTCCAGCTATGTATTAGGAAAAATAAAAGCTTGTCTCTTTGATTTTTATTCCCTTAAAACCCTAATCCCGGCAGGACATCATACGTTGACACGCTTGGCCTTGAAACGCGCACTAATTTTGCCAGCGTCACCGGCAGCTGCGGCACCCAGACTTTTGTATGAACATAACGGTGAGCGAGTAGGCCAGGTTGATAAAGCATCAGCGGTACGTGCGTATCGTAGTCATACGGCGTGGCATGCGAAGTACCTGTTAGATAATGAGTAACTAAACAATAAGGCTGTGGTTGGCAGACAATGTCGCCACAACGGCCATGATAGAGTTGGTTTTTATAGAACTGTTCAAGATCGCTTTCTTTAAACGTAAGCCTTTTCAGCTCTTTACGCGTCCATGCATTTTTAATACCGCGATAGCCGCGAAGATAGTAAACCAACGCTTTCTTTATTTTGCGCTGGAGTTTGTGTGAAAGTTTTTTCATGATGCTCTGATTAAGCCAGAAAAAGCTTGGTTCAAACGACGCCACAACGCCGGACACTTGAAAGCGTTTTTGGATATGCATATTCATACCAGCGATAAGCTTGTCTTGACTGATGCGCAATGCCTGATGAAATCCTTTTTTCTGTTGTATCTCGGGGATCGGCGCAACGCCATGATCTGCGGTCAGGGCCAAAAGATATTTCCCACTACCGGCAATCTGATCAAGCGCTTCAATAAATCCTTTAAGTTGATGGTCGATATGATAAAGCATATCAACCACTTCACGGCTGTCCGGCCCGTACATGTGGCCGAGCAGATCAAGGTTGGAGAGCGAAACCCACAGTAACATGCGCTCTTGCCCTTTGGCATCAAAATACTCTTTCAAGCAAGTCTGGGCAAACCGAAGTAACGATTCGCTGGCCGAAGGACAACGCATAAAAAACTCATATGGTTCTTTTTTACTTAGATCAACCCTAACCGCACCTTTGCCAATCAAACTAAACTTGTAAGCGGCATGAGCCTTGTCATCGATGTAAGGAAAATCATACGCAGGGGCATTGCTTGGATAGGCTAGATCCCAGTCAAATAAAGGAATTTTTGCAATCGATTCTTTTTTATTAAAATCAATGACCCAATCAGGAAGCTTTTTAAAATAACGTCGGCTTGAGGTAAATTTTCCTGTTTTTTCATTAAACCATAGGGCTTTGCCCATTCTTCCTGCCATAGCAATCGCTGGATATGACTTAAGCGAAAGCGCAAAGACATTGTTTTGGGTCGTACCAAGTGAGCGCAACATAAACTGATCTGAGAGGCCATCAACCATCGTGTTGTGGGCAGATTTGCCCTGACATACATTGGTTCCATTATCAAGAATTGAGGAGTACAACGATGCATCGTTATCGTAGGCAATTTTATGACAATCATTATCAAGCCACTGATTGGTTATTGCACCATGATCTTTAGGAAGCGTTCCGGTGGCTATTGCATGGTGCCCAGGGGTTGTTTCTGGAATGCCATGGGCATGGTAGGCCTGGGTATAAACGACACCGCGATCAAGCAATTCTTTAAGCCCACCGGTAAAAAACGGTTTTAAGCGATTAAAATAATGCCACGCACATTGATCAATAACGACAACGACGGTAAGTTTGGGTGGTTGATAATGAACGTGCGTTTTCTTGGGTGAAACTTGCCCCGCAAACACAGTAGTTGCGGCAAGCATTATAAGACCAACGGCAGCACAAATAATAACGTTCTTTCGCATCTTTCTCCTTTTTTTAGAATAAACATCCGTAGCGTAGTATACTTACGGAGGTCGTCAAAAATAAACTTTTTATAAAAACAAAAGATGAATAGCAAAAAAAATGGACCCTGAAATAATACTGAAACGAGTTCAGCACATGATTCAGGGCGACGAATCATCGATATAAACGTACATTCTAGGGCTCTATCATGAATAAAATTATTTTTTACATCTTCTCACCACTCTTTCTACTCTCATCAATAACAGCATTGAATGCCTTTGATGTCACCGTTACCAACACAATGGCCAATATCATTACCCATCAGAAAATCCGCCTGCGCATCCGACTTAATGAAACTGAACAGGGACTCTTTCATGATACGCTCCGATTTTCCATCGATGCACCAACCATCGCGCTTGAACACTGGCAGGCATCTATCCAACCAACAGCTATCCACCATCGTTCAAGTAGGTATCCACGCCCTGCGTACACTGAATCTTTCTTTGCAACCATTGCCATTTCAGCAACAAAAGATGCACTCTCAAAACTGGAATTGGCAACTATCTGCGTTGCATCATTCGTCCTGACTAAAGATGGTAAAATAAAAGCTGAAACTACTACGACACCGCTGAGCACGGCATTACACGATGTCTGCACGACACCTACGCTCTCGCCGATCGCCAATGATCAAACGCTTTCAGATACCAGGCATACACCAGCATCAATTCCAGCCCCACTTCCTACCAATAAACTGCTCTCGGAATTCTCTGTTATTGATGGCCTGGCAGCCCTGTGGTACGGGCTTATCGACTTTTGTCTTGGTGTACTCAGATGGCACTTTCTCTGGCTCGTCTATCTAGCTCTTCTACTGCTCTACATCGTCCTAAGGTTAAACAAAGAAACATCAACAATCCCTTACCTGCCACGCTTGAGCCCCCGCTGGAACGCTGAACTTAGCCGCATCTGTTTTTGGTTGCTAACAGGCTTGACGCTGTATTATGTGCACGGCTGGTTTACTGCCGCATGGGGCTGGTTTGCCGCTGCAGTTTTTATGCTTTCAGCAAGTTGCTTTTATTCGGCAAGCGTTGGTAAACCGCGGACATTTTTTGAAAAGTTAAAACTCTTGATTGGGTTTATATGCGGATTGCTGGTGATTCCCCTTGTGGTAAAGGGACTGATCATCATGCATGAAAACAATATTTTTGAACTTTTTGGAAAATAGAAAAACGCAACCCTGTAGCTGCGAGCATAACCTCCACTTCCCCTTAAATCTATTTTTGGAACATTGCTTTGTCTGTGTTTGGCGTACGACGGGCATCACGTCGGCGTTCTTTTTCTTTCTTCAGCATTTCAACCATCTTATCAATTGCATTGTCGACTGCTACATACATGTCGGCGCCACCTTCATCGTGCGTATGGAAATTAAAGCGTGCAGTTCTTACATGAACTTCTGCACGGTGGTGTGGATGTTGGGCGTTAGCCTTTAACCACACTTCGATTTCAAACGGCAGATGATCTGCTTCATGTTTGATTGTATCGGCAATTTTGCCAACTTTGCTACGTGTATGCTCTTCGAGGGGTTGTGAATGAGACATGTTGTGGAACGAAATTTTGGTATTCATCGATCATCCTTTCTAGATGGTGAAGACTGGTTACAAAACTTCCCAAACATCTCCTGGTAAAACTGATTACCTAGGTAACTCTCTTGAGTATATCGATTTTCTAAAATTTCTTGTATAGTTCCGCAAACTACTACCTGACCCTGCACTACGACATAGGCATACTGAGCAATTGACAGTAGTTGATCAACATTGTGATCTGATATTACCACTGCCATCCCCTGACTGGCCATCTGCTGAAATAACGCCTTAAGCTCATAAATAGATTTTGGGTCGACTCCGGCAAAGGGTTCATCAAGAAGTATCGCCCGCGGATGCATTAACATCGAACGAACAACTTCGAGTTTACGTTTTTGCCCACCAGAAAGAGCTGCACCTTGTAACGTTAACGTTGCAACAAGGTCGGTATGCTTAAGCCAATAATCTCGCTCCTGAAGAAATAACTCATATCCGCGGTTACGCCAATAGTCATGATACTGAAAAACAAGTTCTAAATTATCTTTGACCGTCAGTTGCTGAAAAAGTGATGGTTGCTGTGGGAGGTAGACAAGCCCTAGGGTCACTCTCTGATGAACGGGCACATTATTAATTGTCTGCCCATCAAACGTTATCTGGTTTGCATTTTGTTCTCTTTGAACGGGCGTAGCATACAACCCCATAATCGTTTTAAGGAGCGTTGTTTTTCCTGCACCGTTGGGACCAAGCAGTGCAACAACCTGCCCACTAGCCACCGATAAAGAAACATTGCGTACAATCGCCCGTTTTCCAATGGTTGTGCTCAGGTTATGCACACTCAATAACGCCATGCTTACACTTTTTTGACGCTAAACTGAATAGGACAGCCCTTGAGGTCATAATGCTTGCGAAGAATATTTTCAATACAACTAAGCTGTGATGGACCAAACCATTCTGGAAAATTGACGTGTAAAACAAAAGTTGGAATTTGTGCTTTGACGTGTCTGATCTTGAAAACACGCAACTTAATACCAATATGAAACAAAGGTTTTTCTTCAAGCGCTTGTTTAACAATGTCATCAACTTCGGTTGTTTTAAACGGCTGTTGACAACGTTGCCATACCGCCTGTATTTCACCGAAAATTTTATCAATATTTTTTTTGGTCAAACATGACACTCTGACCACAGGAAGTTTTTTAAGAATAAACTCATACTCTTCCATGTGCTGTTCCAAGAGCATACGCTTGTATTCATCAAGTAAATCTGTTTTATTAAAGACCACGATAGCCATCTTTCTTTGCTCGAGCGCATAGAAAAGGAGCTTCAACTCTTGATCATGAAGTTTACCTTCAGACGCATCAAACATCGCAACCACAATGTCAGCTTGTTTGACAGCATCAAGGGTGCTTTTAACCATAAGCGATTCAAGATCATCTTCAACGCGGCTTTTACGCCTAACACCAGCAGTATCAGCAAGCTCAACCAATTCGTTGCAGCAATAAACATTTTCAGTTATTGGCTCTCGTGTTGTTCCGGCAATATCAGAAACAATTGAACGATCTTTTTTTGCCAAAAGATTCATGAGCGATGATTTGCCAACGTTTGGTTTTCCAACAAGCACAACCCTGTATGCAAGTTTTTGTTCCTCTGCTACTGCAGTTGCATCACCAACATACTTGGCCATGGTGCTCAAAAGGTGACCAACGCCGCTCCCGTGAATAGCTGAAACCTTTAACCATGTATCGAAACCCAATACACTAAACTCAAATTCGCTATCTTGAAGCGTTTGGGCGCTATCAACTTTATTGATAACCAAGAGAACGTGTTGTGCATTTTTGTGCAGTAACCGAGCGATACGTCGATCTTCATCAACCACCCCGGCCTTGCCATCACAGATAAACACAACAAGTGCCGCCTGTCCGAGCAAGGTAAGTACTTTTTCTTGGACAGATTTACCAATATCATCATTATTTTTTTTAAATGATAATCCACCGGTATCAACCAGATCAAAGGTCTTCTCATCCCATGTAATAACTTCTTGCACGTAATCGCGCGTAACGCCTTCGCGGTCAAATACGATACTATGTTTATTATCCGACAATCGATTAAATAAGGTTGATTTACCAACGTTTGTTCTTCCCACAAGGAGAACTTTTGGATACTGCATTTGTGTATTCATAATTTAGTCTTGCTACCCCAATAGAATTTATGATTCAGTCGTTTTCTTGAGTTTACCTGGAAAATGAGCCATGAGCAAGGAAGCAAGTGGCCAGTGTTTACGATCTACGCTGTTTATGTACTCAACTTTTACTGCCCCCTGCGAATGTGAAGTGCTGCTGGCTGGTCTCTTAAAACCGGTAGTTGCCGCTCCCTGTTGCGGTGCTGGCGCCAAGCTGACGGGCGCAACGAGCGTCCGAGGTGTAACTTGCCCCTGAGGTGCTTGATCCGATTGGACATAGCTAAATCCGCTGCACCCAGGGAACAGTTCATGCACAATGGCTCCCCATGTCGCACTACATTCTTCAATTTTATCCCTTAAAAAGGCTGTATTATTTGCTAACGCTAGAACAAGCGTGCCTTGGTCTTCGTTATATTTTTGAGGTCGTGCTTGGGCAAAGATCGACATCAAAAACTGGTCACTGGATTCGGCCGATACGCGATCAACAAAGTTTTTCCAGCAAGCAAGCATCGCTCGTTCTTGATCTGATACGGGCTCTTTTTCAATTTTTTCCGCCACCGGTTCAACTGAAGCGCTTTTTTGAGGTTCAACCTGTAGCGGTTTGGCCACCTGTTTTAGGTCAGGGAGAACGCTCTTTGCTTCTTTAATAGGTTGTTCCCCTGCTGACATTTTTAAGAGCTGTTGCAGATCAACAAGGTTTACCTGCTGGCAAAGCTGGAGTAGGACCATTTCAAGAAAAAGATGTTTTTTATTTGTTTTTAAGAAAAGTTCTTCTTGCTCCCATAACAGCTGCAACATCGCATTCAATCTATTGATTGAACATTGCCTAGCCAAAACCTCAAGTTCTTGTCGATGTTTTTCAAAAACGTTTGGGAGTGCCTTAACGCCATACTTAACCCACGCTAAGCATCGGCAGAGGTGCACCATCATATCCCACACCATCTGGGGTGAACGTTGCTCAAACCCTAGTCCGTTAAGCTTTTCAATGACACTTACAACCTGCCCCTCAATGCAGTACCTAAAGATATCTATCACTTCAGCATAGGTCATTTTTCCAAGAACATTGAATACTGATTGCTGCGTCACAATGTCGCCAGAAAAGCGTACGCGTTCAAGAAGATTTATGGCATCACGCGCTGATCCTTCTGTCTCTTGAATAATCGCATCAAGCGCTTCTGACTCTATCGTTACCTGTTCCGTCTGACACAACATTTCTAAATGCAGCTTAAGTGCCGCGTGTCCAATGGGACTAAATAGTACTTGAAAGCATCGCGAAAGCACGGTTTGCGGAATTTTTTGCACTTCAGTCGTTGCAAGAATAAAGATAACGGTTGCTGGTGGCTCTTCAAGAAGCTTAAGAAAGGCATTAAACGCTGCCTTACTGAGCATATGTGCTTCATCAATAAGATAGACCTTTTTTTGCCCAAGAAGCGGCATATAATTTGATGTGTCAATAATTTGTCGTACATTATCAACGCCCGTATTAGATGCAGCATCTACCTCAATGAAATCAGGGTGATTTCCCTTTACCATAGCCTGGCACGAAAGACACTCAAGACAAGGAAGCATCTGCTTGCTTGGATCTGATTGAAAGGTGGCAAGCTGCTGGCAATTGACTGCGGCCGCAAAAACACGCGCAGAAGATGTTTTCCCACATCCTCGTTGCCCCGCAAATAAATAAACCGGGAAGAATTTGTTGAGATAAAGACTATTCTTGAGCATTCGCACCGATACATCCTGCCCAACAATGGCATCAAAATGCTTCGGCCTCCACTTGCGGGCTAAATTAAGATCTTGCGTGCCAACCATATTAACGCTCATTCCTTAAAACTATCTAACTACAAAGCCAGTGCGTTTTTTCATTAATTTTTTCAACGTGCCGCTGACCATCTTGAAGTGTAAGCGAAGTAACACTGCCAATTTCATAAAACTTAGATTCTGGTATCCCAATAAACTTGAACGTCTCGCGTAATTGAACTTTTGCCGGATTTGAAGTCAAATACTTACGATAAAAAAGCGGCGCACTTGAACTATTAACCACCAATGTCTTTTTGATCTTGTGCAAAGGCTTTGCATGCAAACCACCCTCATACTTCCATGCGAAATTGGTTAGAAGATCCATCCATGTTTTCAAAATTCCTGGCACCGAATACCAATAAATGGGATGCTCTATAAACAAGCGATCTGCCGCCATAAAACGTTCTTTGTTCTCGATAAAAAATGGATGGCAAATCGGGTCACGCTGTGTACCACCAATAACATGTTTACCAAAAAAGGGTATCTGATCGGCTCGGTCATACAGGTCAAGAACATCAACAACGTGTCCTTCGCTCTTCATATGACTTACTACCTGATAAAAAAAATGCCCATTCATCGATTCTTTTTTTGAATGAGCAACAATCGCATATACCCTCATAATAGCTCCTTTTAGTGAAATAACAACGCTACGATATCGAATAAAGTTAGACCTGAACACCACCCAAAAAATAAACGCCCACAATCTCATGCAGCTACAAAACAACAAAGGGCGAGGTACAGCGGGCAAATACCCCTGCTGCTTCCTTCCGGACCTGACAGATTCTGCATTTACCCATCTTACCTCGCCCAACCTTTAAACACTTCTGGTGGAGAGAGAGGGATTCGAACCCTCGATGCCCCTTTCAGGACATACATGATTTCCAATCATGCGCTTTCGACCACTCAGCCATCTCTCCTTAAATTGGCTTACTTACCCTCTTCGGAGGCTTTGACCACTTTTTCTTCTTTTTTAACAGCTGCTTTAACTGGAGCTTTTGCCGCAACAGCTGGTTTTTTTGGTGCAACAACCGAAGCTTCTGCTTTTACTTCTTTTTTAGGCTCAGCCACAACTTGTTTGACAGCGTGCTCACGAGCAGCTTCTCTTTCTTTGCGAATGGCTAAACGCTTAGCTTCTTGCTCTGCGCGGTCTTTTTCTTTATTTTCCTTGCAAGCTGCTACACCCTCACGAGCGCGAGCTTCAAGGTATGAAACTATGTAGTTGATTGATTTTGGAGAATCATCGTTTGCTGGGATAACAAATGTTACGCCTTCAGGATCAGTGTTTGTATCAACCAAAGCAATAACAGGAATTCCCAAGCGCGATGCTTCTTTGACCGCAGC
>JBAYHB010000036.1:0-10819 GCA_041666365.1 Candidatus Babeliales bacterium
AGGATCGACAGCCAAACGCTGAGCACGTTCTTGTCCTCGAGCGGTCAGATAAAATTTATAATCAGCATCGGGAAATACCACGGTACCGCAGTCACGGCCATCGGCGATGATGTCCTGTTTTTTTGCAATATCACGTTGCACCGACAATAATTTTTCACGAACAACAGGCGAGCTACTTACCAGCGACGCACAACGGTCAAACGATGTCTGGACAATTTCAGTCGTGACATCCTGTCCATCAATTATGATAGCCGGTTTCCCATTCACGTAGGTGTAAGTAAGTTCAGATAAGCACGCAACATCAGCTTCATGCAAATATAGTCGCGAACGCTCGGTTAGCGTTGCTGGGTTAACAATACCACGTTTGGCAAGCAGGTATGCTGCACCGCGATAGAGCAAGCCTGTGTACAAATAATAAAGCCCATATTTTTGGGCGAGCGCCTTTGCTACAGAACTTTTTCCACTGGCTACTGGTCCATCAATCGTGATTATCATTCTCTATCTCCTTAAACTCCAAGTAATGAGCAACCTACGCTGCAATCTTCATCGTTAGTACGTTCATCAGAATATAATTCTTTTATCCCAAACCCTCTATAAAAAGTTAACTTAACAGATAAACAGTTACATCTATCGAAAAGCTCTTTGCGGACATACTTGAGATAGGTCTCTACACCGCTCTGGTCAAGTCCATTTTCAACAAGAATTTCGTTTATCTCATTATAGGTCCAAACAATACAGTCAAGATCATTGGCATTACAACGGTCGCACAACTGTTGGACTGAATAACACTGGCCATGATCTCCAACCACGGCCACGCGTGCCGCTCCCATCATTCCAAACGCAGCTTGCTGAACTAAACAGAGCCCCATCAGTATACCCAAAATTCGTTTCATAAAAATCCTTCTTTAAATGTTTTTCCAAACCAGTTATGCTTTCTCTACAAAAAAGACTGGGGCAAAAGCATAGTATAACAAGGCACAAAGTCAAGCATTGAGAGCGTAAAATCTATGACGTCGTTAACAAGTTCATCATCAGAAAAAAATACTCCGTTGATGGAGCAATATTTTTCTATCAAACATCAATACCTTGAAGAAATAGTACTTTTTCAGGTTGGTGATTTTTACGAACTCTTTTTTGATGACGCAAAAAAAGCCTCTGCTTTTCTTGCTATCGCACTGACCAAACGGGGTAAAAATAAAGGCGAAGATATTCCTCTGTGTGGCATTCCTGTTCACGCGCTTAATCATTATTTAACCAAGCTGATCAAAGGCGGCTTTAGCGTTGTTCTGTGCGACCAGCTTTCTAAACCTCAACCGGGGACTGTTGTCCAACGCGGCGTCACCCAAGTCTTTACCCCTGGCACACTTTCTGATGCGTTGTTGATGGATGAAAAATCTGCCTCATACATTCTTTCGCTCTATCAATCTCCAGAGGCACTCTGTCTTGTTTTTTCAGAACTTTTAACCGCACAACTCTTTGCAACAATTATTCCGGGGAGCCAAGCAAAAATTTTTGAAGGTGAACTGATTCGCTTTTTCCCTGATGAAATTATCGTCCCCACGCAGCATAAAACATCTGACATCACTCGTATCTGCTCATCGCTCGGGTACCGCACAACACCATTCCAACTTCCCGCAAACAGCAGCCCGGCGTGGCTGGGACAACAACTCTGCTCTCGAACACAAACACTACTTGCAACTCAACCACTGCTCACACATGGACTGCAACAGCTCTACCATTACCTGCAACGGAATCATAACAAAGCAATTGACCACTTTAAAACAGTTCAATTTTATGAGCCTGATGATTTTGTTTTGCTCGATGGTGCAACCCAAAACAATCTTGAAATTGTTCGCAACAGTCACGACGGTACAACAAAAAATACGCTTGTCGCCGTTCTTGATAAAGCTAAAACCGCTATGGGTTCACGCACCATCAAAAAATGGCTCTTGCGCCCACTGGTTAATCAAACCAGAATTCTACAACGTCAGGAAGTTGTTTTCCACATAAGCAACAATCCACCGTTGGCCAGTATTCTTGAAAGACTTCTTGGTGCGCTTCCAGATCTTGAACGCATCGTGGGTCGCATTGCCCTGCAACGTGCAACGCTGAATGATTATAGTGGACTTAAAACAGCACTTACCATCATCCCTCCACTCCAAAAAATACTTTCAACATTTCCACCATTCGTTCTTGCACAATCGATTCAAGAAAAATTACTCCCTTTTGATGGGCTTGCAGCACTGCTTGCAAGTAGTCTAAATGATGACGCAATACAATCGTGGACAATTAAACCAGGTTTTGATCATCAACTTGATACCTTGCGCGACCTACTGGACCACGGCAAAGACCGCTTACTGGCGCTGGAACAACAAGAAATCGCCAGCACGGGCATCAACAGTTTAAAGGTCTGCTACAACAACATTTCTGGGTATTACATCGAAATTACCAATACCCATCAGGAAAAAGTCCCTGCCGACTATCTCCATCTCCAAACGCTCGTTAACCGTAAACGTTACACCACGCTAGGGCTTAAAGAACTGGAACACAATATTTATAAAGCACAGAACGAACTGGAAAGCGTTGAAGCTGAAGTCTTTGGTCGGGTAAAAAAAGAAGTTGATAGCCACCTGCATAATCTTAGGCATCTTGCACAGGCAATCGCCTACCTTGATGGCCTTTTTGGTTTTGCTGTCGCCGCCCACTACAATCATTATGTTCAACCAACCTTTAATGCCGCGGGGACCATCGCTATTGAAAAAGGACGCCACCCCGTCGTTGAAGAAGTTCTTGGCCACCAGTTTATCCCCAATGACACCCATCTTGATGATAATGCTTCGCTCTGGATCATTACCGGCCCCAACATGGGAGGCAAATCGACCTACCTTCGCCAAGTTGCCCTGATAAGCTTGATGGCACAGTGTGGCAGTCTTGTGCCGGCAGCCAGCGCTAACCTTTGTTTGCTTGATCGTATCTTCACCCGCATCGGCGCCGGTGACAATGTCGCCCAAGGTAAGAGTACCTTTTTGGTCGAAATGGAAGAAACAGCAACCATCTGTACCCAAGCAACGGAAAAAAGTTTAGTGATTTTAGACGAAGTCGGCCGAGGAACAAGCACCAACGACGGCATCGCTCTTGCCCAGGCAATTGTTGAATATATCGCAACAACAATCAAAGCTCGTTGCCTTTTTGCCACCCACTACCACGAGCTGACGCATCTTGAATCGTCATTGAGCAACGTACGCAACTACCACGCCGTTTCCCAGCTCCACAATAACACCTTGCTTTTCCTGCATAAAGTTGTCCCCGGCATCGCCCAAGGAAGCTTTGGTGTCCACGTCGCCCGCCTTGCCCTACTCCCTGAGCCAATCATCACACGAGCTAACGAGTTGCTTTCATCGTTTGATCAAGCAGGGAGCCATCCGGCAATACGCCAAGCACCAGTCATACACGAACAGGTATCACAGAATAATGAAGCCTTTAAGCAGCTCATCGAAACGATACACTCTATTGACCTTAATAACGCAACACCTCGGCAAGCAGTAAATCTGCTCTGGGACCTGCAAGAAAAAAGCTCTCGAATCGCCTAAATTATTACATGAAAAATCGCTAATTATATTAAAAAGCAACGTTGCATTCCCACTAAAAAAACTGGCAATTGGAACAAAATCCTACTCAAATTAAGGTTATTAAACGATTAAAAAAAATATCGCTAAATTCCACTAGTTGAAACAATTCAAACAGTAACAACTCTAATTTGATTTTCCAGTCGCCTATGCTAGTCTATGTCAATTGAAATGTCGTGGTGCTGAGTAGGTCGTCTTTTTTTGTTTTCTCTTTTTGATTCGCAACTCAAAAACGCGTATTGAGTTGCGAATCAAAATGGGAGCCGTAAAAGGCAATAAAAAGTGCCCGAGAAAGTGAGTTGTCCGTTAATTTTAGAGAAGGATTTATTATGAACAAATGTATGTATGGCCTTTTGGTTGCCTGTTTTGCAACCTCAGCCTACGCCGCCGACGCAAGCAAGGTTGTTGACGCAGTCGCGGCCCCCGTCGAAGGAACAACCCCGGTCGGCGTAACCACGCCTAAAGCTGTTACCAAGCCTAAGTTGACCCAAGAGCAAGCTGATGCACTTATCAAGAGTTTCTCTTCGCGCTTTGCCACACCAAAAACAGAAAAACGCTTTGTAATCTGGTACAACAGCATGAAGGCATTCTTCAAAACACATCCTTGGATCTCAGGAACAGCTGCTTTGGCCTTTATCGCAGCCTCTGTAAACCATTTTTACCAAGCACCTATCATCGGCGGAGCGGTCAAAACCTATGTTTCAGACAAAACCGTTGCCGGCGTTGATTGGATTTATGGCTGGAGCAAGCCTTATGGTACAACAGGGTCAACAGCCACAACAACAGCTATCTTCACCGCTGAAGTTCTCACTGCTGTTGGCTTGATTTATGCCCTTGCCCAAGACGTCGAAGTTGAAGGCGAATTTGAAGCAGAAGACGAAGGTGTCGCCGCTCCAGAGGCTCCTGCAGTAGTTCCAGCAGTTCCAGTTATCACAGAAGCTGCCGTTGCACCTGCTGCCTAAGCAACAGTTTTTAAATTGAAATAGTTTTAGGGCTGGCGTCTGTCGGCCCTTTTTCTACAACAAGCCATCATCAGAGAAAAATCGAAAGGGTCTTTATGAAAAAGATTGTGTGCGCACTGTTACTCGCCTGTTGTATCGGTTCTGCAAGCGCCGTAGACAGCCAATCAAACAAAACACGTTCAACGGTAAAAAAGGTCGCTCTTGCTGTCGAAAAAGCACAGCCAGGGTTGCTCAAGAAAATAGCCCAGGCGTTGAAAAATCATCCCTATTTGACCGGCAACATTGTTGGACTTAGTGTTCCAATGATCCTTGCCGCCATTATGTGTGCTAACGGAAACACAGAAAAAGTATTTGCAAATGATTTTTTATTGTTTGCCATACTTGCGTATACCTCCCTCACCCCTCACGCTACCCTTCTTGCCTCTCATCTTCCAGTTGAAGATGAAGAAGAAGCGGCTATTAAAGAACTTGCAATCAAACTTTCAGCGATCAACAGTAAAAATACCGAAGAACTAAGTGAAATAAAAGCGCTCATCGAGCAACTTCAGGTCCAACAGCTTGCCACAACAAATTCAGACGTTGCTGTTGCACCTATCGAAGTTGCACCTGCTGCCTAAGCAACAGTTTTTAAATTGAAATTGCTTTAGGGCCGGCGTCTGTCAGCCCTTTTTTATTGATCACTTCGATTCTTTTACCCCTGCTCTTGGGCATATGCCGGCCAACAAGCATTCACTGCACTTGGGCCTTACTGGCACGCATATATTCTGCCCCATCATCACAAGCAAACTATTCCATTCAATCCAATGCTCGCGCGGGACTACCGCCTGCAAAGCAAGCTCAGTCTGTTCAGGCGTTTTTGTTTTCACAAGCCCGAGGCGATTAGAAATTCTATGGACGTGCGTGTCAACACAGAGCGCGAGAATGCCAAACGCATACCCAAGCACGAGATTTGCGGTCTTTGGCCCAACCCCTTTGATGGCGACAAGCTCCTGATAGGTCGCAGGAACCTTGCCTGCATACTTTTCCAGCAATACATTGCTTACATGTTTGAGTACACACGCTTTAGTGTGATAAAAACCGGTTTTAAAAATAATTAGTTCAAGTTCTTCCAGCGGCATAGCAACGATTTGTTCTGGTGCTTTAACGCGTGTAAACAGATCACCGCAGACATGAATCGTTGTACTATCCTTGGCGCGTAGACTCAATAAACAGGCAATCAAAATCATGTATGGATCGCGCCCGCGTTCGGCTATCAATGTATCGACGAGGGGACGCGTAAATTTTTTCGTCTGTTTGCGCAAGCGCTTAATAATCGTCTGAATATCACTCATCGCATCCTCGTATGCCTACTCAATAATTTTTTATAAATACTTGATCTATCAATTTATTCATCGTTAAGATTAACAAAATATTTTATATCCGTAGAGATAAGGAGAACCATGGATAAAAAGGTTTTGAAGCTTTTAGTGGTGACGATAGCATGGGGATTGTCTGTATCTGGATTAAAACCTCAGTTACCGCGTAAAATACCATCTTGGCTGAACAGAGGAGAAATCACACGCAAGCCTCTCTTTTCAACATCACCAAGTAACACGATACAATCAAGAGGGGTTACTGGTGAAAGTGAAGCGGTTCCAGGTCAGGCAAAAAATCCTTACACTTTAACAAACTTACCAACGCAAACGACAATGTCACAAAAAATTCAAGAACCGGTTCCAGGTGTAGAGGTTGTTCCACCAGGTCAGGCAAAAAATCCTTACACTTCAACAAGCTTACCGACACAAACGACAATGTCACAAAAAATTCAAGAACCGATTCCAGGTGTAGAGGTTGTTCCGCCAGGACAGGCAAAAATTAGCTCATTATCCCCTAAAACACCTACCTTGCAAGCAACAACTCTCACAACACCTGAGAAAAAGGCTCCTCCAATAACCCCTGATGATCAGTTCAAAATGGCAACAAAGGATTGGCACGAAGCAAAAAATGAATATTCCTATTTCTCACAAAACTATAATATTACTTCCGAGGCCATTGAATACATGAATAAAAGCTTGCTGGAGAAAGCGCTAACCAAGCTGACCAGAGGCCTTACTCCAGAGGTAAAAGCTAAAATAGAAGATCTCGAGAGAAAGCCCAGCGACGATCGAATTACCACGCTAGAAAACGCAGTAAATCAGAAAAATAATGCTTCAGCGAAACTCGACCTCAGAAAGCGAACTCTTGATTTAGCAGCAGAAAGAAAAGCTCTAGACAGTCTAAAAAAATTGCCCGAAGACTCCGCCGTATATAATTTTTTATTGAAAACCTTAACGCTAGATCAAGCAAAAATAAACGCTAAACTTGCATTAGAACCAGAAAAAGAAGCGAAAAACAAGCTCATTGAAACAGCTCAAAACGAATTAAATAAGGCTAAAGGTAATAAAGAATTATTGCCAGCATTGCTCAATATACAAAGAGACCCACAAAATAAATACTATGATCTCGTTCAAACGCACATCGGGGCGGCTTACCAAAACATTCCGTAGTTTAGTCCTGCCCAAATTTCTAAAAACATGTATAATGGGCTGTCTGGCATAGTTTATGCATGTATAGGTTGCAAGGAGCTCACTCAGTGGATATCAAAATGTTTAAAGATAAAGTACGCGACTTCATGGCGTTCTTGGAAATTGAGAAAAACGTCTCAACCCACACGCTCCGCGCGTATCAAAGCGACCTTTCACAATTTATAACTTTCTGGGAAACAATCATTGCGACCCAACCAGAAACAGTGCTCCCCTTTGGCCAGCTCTTACGCCGCTACACTCTTTCACTCTACTATAAAAAACTATCAAAACGGTCCCTAGCGCGTAAGCTCTCAAGCATGCGCGCACTGCAACATTTTTTACTTTCCCAGGGCATCCCGCTTGAATTCAATTTTAAGACCCCGCATCTTGATAAAAAGCTGCCCATAACGCTGACGGTCGACGAGATCTTTTATCTCCTTGATACCGTAAGCAATGATGATCTGCCCACCCGTTACCCATGGCGCGACAAAGCAATTTTTGAGCTCCTCTACGCTACTGGCATTCGCTGCTCAGAGCTAGTCGGTATCACACTAGAAAATATCGACTTCACAGAAAAAACATTAAAAATTTTAGGCAAGGGCCGGAAAGAACGAATCGTCCTTTTTGGCAACAAGGCAGCAACGTCGATCGCTCACTACATCCACCATGAGCGCTCAATGTTGGCTCACCATCGGCAGCATTCGTATCTTTTTGTTAACAGTCAGGGAACACAACTGACAACCCGTTCGGTCCAACGGACGTTTGAAATGTTCCGTACTTTTTTAAAAATTAATCGTACTCTGACGCCTCATAAGGTCCGCCACTCATTTGCAACACACTTACTCAACGAAGGCGTCGACCTTCGTATGATCCAAGAATTGCTCGGCCACAAAACAATTGTCACCACAGAAATTTATACGCACGTCACCAACCAGCAGTTGGCAAAGATGTGCGATGAAAAGCACCCTCTTAATAAGTTTAACCATCTACACATCAACGGAGAAAAATGACCATACTGACACAGGGTACAACAACCAACTACACGTTGCTCGATACCGGCAACAATCAAAAGCTTGAACAAATTGGTGGAGCAACCTTTATTCGTCCAGATTCCAACTGCGTCTGGACACCCCGCAACCAAGCGCTCTGGGGCAAGGCGCAAAAACAATACATCGGCAAGGATGGCTGGGTAGATAATGGCAATCAAAAGAATCCTCCCATCTTTACCTATACTCTCCCAACCACGCAGCATTCGATTAACGCCCACATTCACTTTGGAACCGGTAAAAACATTGGCGTTTTCCCTGAACAGGAAGCCAACTGGTCATGGATGGCCCAGGTTCTTAAGCGCGGTCCGGCAACCCCCCGCGTCCTCAATCTCTTTGGCTACACTGGCATAGCGTCACTGGTTGCAGCGGCGGCAGGCGCCCAAGTCTGCCATGTTGATGCATCAAAGTCGGCCATCACCTGGGCAAAACAGAACCAAGACATAAGCGATCTAAAGATGGCCCCTATCCGTTGGATCGTAGACGATTGCGGCGCCTTTGTTGCGCGTGAACTGAAACGTAAAGCGCAGTATGACGCAATCATCATGGATCCACCTGCGTTCGGCAGGGATCAAAAAGGTAAAGTTTTTGAATTTGAAAAACACATTTATCAATTGCTCGAAAACTGCACTCAATTGCTCTCTAAAGATCCGTTATTCTTTATCTTTAACGGCTATTCAATGGGCTACTCAGCAACGGTTCTTAAGAATTTGATGTCTGATTTTTATCCAAAGAAATCGATTGATTACGGAGAACTTCATCTTCAGGAAAATGGCGCCCAACGCACACTGCCTTGCAGCCTTTACGCACGTTGGAAGGGGTATTAAAATAATCACAGGGGAAGGAATCTAACAATGGTTTTAAATCAATAAATCCAGGTTTTTCCCCTCCCCACTTCAACGCGTCCTGGACCGATGTTGCATAACGAAAATGCTTTCTCCCCGTTGATTCATAGTAATCTTGATATTTAAACAACGGTTCCACCCATGTCATTTTAAGAAGGCGAGCAGGTATCCCAAAAGATTCCGCAACTATAATCCCATGCAATGAACTTGAGATAACCAAACGACTTTGTGTTATCTTTTGCACAATCTTACGCCAGGGCAACGTTGGCACAACTACATTTTTATATGAGGTGAAGCATGAAATTTCGCCAATATTGGGGATAATAATATAATCAAGAATGGGTTTTTTCGTTTTAAATTCAGGAAATAAATAGCTCATTAATAACGCGGGATCCCCATAAACCGCTGGGCACTTAATCCTTCTTTTAAGAAGAAATTCCCGTGTCTTCGGCCCTCTGACAGCTCTGACATCGAGGCGATGAAAATTATTTTCTGGTATGGGATCCCCTCTAAACCCTGAGCCCCAAATGACATCGCCATCTCTGGCAAACTGTACGATCGATCCAGCAGCAAGGAGCTTTTTTTCTTGTGTATCCCAGGGTAAATTTTTAACCTGCCGACCAAGCATTTTTTCTACAATTACCCTGGACAATTCATCACCAAAATTACCCCCTTCATATGGTTGCCACCAAAACATCGTATCTACCAAAGCAAAAACCGTTGTAGTAAAAAAAACTGAAAAACCAATCATGACTACGCAACTATAATAGACTATGTTTTTCATTTTAATTATCCATGAGGGCATATGCATTTTTTGTTCGCCGTGCATTTTTACAAAGAAGAAGATAGTCTGCCCTAGGTTCAAAGGACGATTTTATATCGGCCCTCTCTAAAAGATAAACAAGCGCTCGTTTCATACTCAGCCAATTTGGATTATCAAGCAATATCCACCCTCCATCTTTGATCTTGGGAAAATAAGAAATCACATCCTGGTATGCACATGCTTCGTTCTGATTCCCGTCAAAGTGAATAAAATCGATTGATGCATCATCAAATTGTCCCGCTGCCTCTTGTGGGCTCTTTTTTAAAACCGTGCAGTAGGCTTCAAGTATCTGTTTATGGTCTGGCAAACTAAAACCATTTATAGCGTTCACAAGATTCAACGCATCTGTAACATACACTTTACCTGATTTGTTATAGTGCAATGCTTTAACTAATGGAAATAACGATCTGGCAGCACAAGCTCCAACTTCAACACAAATCTGAAAGTTATGTTCTTTTACCAGATCCATTATCAAACGAGCTTTTTCTCCAGAACACCCCCCTGGTATACCAGACAGTTGTAAAATTGTTTCGTTTTTAACAGACCCCCATTGATCTTGAGCAAAGAGAGAACCTAACGTAACGCACGCCACAAAAAAACAAGCTTTAGCCTTCTTCATATGCTCTTCCCTCCCCTACATTAAAAATAATTAATTCCCATAGCTTTTTTAACTTCAGAAAGCGTTGTCGCGGCAGTAGCGCGCGCTTTGGCAGTTCCATCTTTTACAATCTGCATGACCGCCGGGATATCCTGCTCATAAATCTTGCGACGCTGCCTGACAGGATCAAGAAGGTCATTCAAAACTGTTGCCAGTCGTTTTTTAAGTATCACATCACCAAGACCGCCTCGTTGGTACTGCTCCTTGAGCGCCGTCACTTCGTCTTTGCGCTGGTCAAAAACATCCAGGTAAGCAAAGACCATGTTCCCCTGAACTTTACCTGGGTCGCTCACGCGTAGGTGGTCTGGATCGGTAT
>JBAYHB010000037.1:0-10713 GCA_041666365.1 Candidatus Babeliales bacterium
GAAAGACTGCCGAAACAGTTAAAGATTTTTATGAGGCATCTATTCAGGCTGTGGGTGAAATGTGCGTAGCTTAAAGAAGCTGGCTATAGATTAGGCAGCAACGTTGCTGCGAGTAAAAATAGGGTTGACTGGATACGCTGTGTCATGATTTTTCTCCTTTAAAATAATTAGGGGGTATTACTATCTTCTTGGGCTTATTTAGTTATTTATCGTTACATACAGACGCTCCTTTATTTCATAAGACACTGTTTAAGTTTCATCAGCATGACTTTTATGCGCCAGACAATGTGATGTACCATCCGAACGACCCAATGCCAAACACGTTTGATTCCTTTTTGCACTAAGGCTGTTTTAGATTGCTGCATAGCACCTCTTTGAATGGTTATGAGAGTTATTTTTCGACTATGAATACGTTCATAAAACTGCCAAAAAAATATTTAAAAAAAAAGAGATTCAAGAGACGGTTTATAAAAGAGATAGACGGAATAAAATCGAGTTATATATATATATATATAACTCGCATCGCCCCTCCTAAACCGGTTACCGATGACCTCTTGTCACCTAGGGTGTATCATGGCCATTTTTGCTAACCTTGTACTCAGGAGTAACTCTATGGCCGAATAACTAAGGAGAGATTATGTTGCTAGATTGGACGATTATATTTTTGGTGCTGGCGCTTGTAGCAGGTGTTTTAGGATTTGGTGGCGTTGCTCGCGAAAGTGCAGGAATCGCAAAAATATTGTTTATTATTTTCTTGGTAATTTATTTGATAGCGTTCTTGAATAACCATTATATAGGCAGCCACGACGTACTCAATTTACGATAACACCGACCTTAGCCTTTTGAACTAATTCAAAGGCGAAAAGAGAGGCGGCGGTAGTTCAGTCTACCGCCGCCTCTCTTTTTACTTACTATAGTACGAATATTCGAAGCGGCCATTTAGAGTCATAAAAAATTGTACCCGAATTTGAAATAACCACATCATCCACGCCGCCACGTCATCCCCACATTCTAACATGTCATCCCGGACTTGATCCGGGATCCAGATTTTTGTTGTTTACTTCGAAGACCAAGAAGAATGCCTGGATCCCCGCTTTCGCGGGGATGACCCTGTGCGAGGATGACATTGTCCATGACGATAATCGATCTTAGTCTACTATGCTTTAGTGGCCGTTTTGAATACTTACATTACGATAAAACAGTCATATGCACTTTGTAAAAAAGAGAGGCTGCTGCAGATTTACTGCAGCAGCCTCTCTTTTCGCTTGCTACCATAACTAGATATTATGCAATTTGTTTAATCAAAAGTGTTGCGGTGTAAGCGTGTGTCAAACTTCCCGATAACGGTGTAAGGGTAATCGGAGGTGTGTTGCCTGTAGCATTACGTATGTTGATAATCGAGTTAGCCGCTACTGTATTAACCAGCACATGCCCTATTATTTGGCTTGTTCCAGTAGAACGGCCAACGGCTGTTTCTGGCAATTCAACAGGTCCTGATCCGCTGTCCAGCGTCATTATAAGTTGTCCCGGCTCGGTAACACTTGCCTGCCAGAATATTTCATACACACCGATCGTCGGCAAAACTATGTCCGTTGCACTTGTTCCACCTGATCGGTTAACGCCACTCACTGCTCCTGTAAACGGATAAGATAGCGGCGAACCTGCTGGAATCGGACCCTGTGGTGACAGAGCATAGAAGAAGCCATAAAGCAATACACCAACGCCTCCCGTAGCTCCTGTTTCGCCTGTCGCTCCGGTAGGACCTGTGATACCAATTCCGGTTGCGCCGGTGAAACCTGTAAGACCTGTTGCTCCTGTAGCACCCGTGGCACCTGTAGGGCCAACCAAACCTTGTGCTCCTGTTACGCCTGTCGCGCCTGTGGCTCCCGTAAGGCCTGTCAATCCTGTAAGACCGGTTGCGCCTGTAAGTCCTGTTAATCCTGTAATACCTGTAGCACCAGTAGGTCCAGTTGCGCCCGTCAACCCTGTAGAGCCAGTTGCTCCTTGAATACCCATAGCACCTGTGGCTCCGGTTGCACCCGTAAAGCCCGTTAATCCTGTTGCACCAGTAGCCCCAGTAGGTCCAGTAGGTCCAGTTGCGCCCGTGGCACCGGTTACGCCTGTAAGTCCTGTTAATCCTGTAAGACCGGTAGCACCTGTAGGGCCCATAGGGCCAATTTCTCCATCAATACCCGCAGGACCCGTTGCTCCTGTAGCACCGGTTGCACCGGTAAAGCCTGTTAATCCTATTGCACCGGTTGCACCTGTCGCACCAGTAGGTCCCGTAAGCCCTGTTAAGCCTGTGAGACCCGTGGCACCTGTAGGGCCAACCAAACCGTGTGCTCCTGTTACGCCTGTAGCGCCCGTGGCTCCCGTAAGTCCTGTCAAGCCGGTAAGACCTGTAGCTCCGGTAGGTCCCATAGGGCCGACTTCTCCATCAACACCCGCAGGACCAGTTGCTCCTGTGGCTCCGGTTGCACCGGTAGGGCCCGTTAATCCAGTAGCTCCCGTTGCACCTGTAGGGCCTGTAGGACCGGTGACAGAACCGTTGTGATCATGACAGCAGTTATTGGGAAGATAAATATCTATGCAACAGACGTGACTTGAGCCACATGAATAATTACCGCCACATCTTTCACACTTTGCTACATCATGCCCTGGTGATCTGGTGAGCCTAGCTTTATTGCTATTGAGATTTATACATCTGATAAGACCATCTTGAAAAGCATCGTCATATAATCCATAAGCAAGCGTTGCCTTGTCCATGTCAGATGAAGAATTGAACATAAGCGCTAAAGAACCAGTATCCCAACTGGCCAGAGAAGCGTGCGCTTGCGCCCCAAAAAAAAGGCTCCCTACAAAAGCGAGGCCAATGCTCCTTGCCGCTCGTGGGCTAAAACAGTTCGTCATACAAAACTCCTTACACAGAGGGTTAATAATCGAAGTATCTAGAAAGAATTACAGTGTCTGATATAGAGATCTAAATTTTTTCGCACATGTACTTCATCAGGATGAGCATCAAGTGCTTTTAATAGAGCCTCCTTTCCAAGGTTAAATTGTTCAACATACCAGGCAGACATTCCTAATAAATCGTAGCGGGTGTAGTCATACAGTTCTTTTTCAATGAACAAACTATCTTCAGTCGGATAGGGCAATTCCGCTGCATATTTTGCACACAAAAAACACAATGTTTTATTTCCGATGGCCCAATAATATTGCGCTAAACGAATTAACGGCTCAGCCCTGTTAGGTTTTAACGTGAATGCTTTGAAATACATGATTACTGCCTTATCCCAATCACCCAGATGCTCATATGCTTGTGCAAGTTTATAGTGAGCAAAGAAGTTTTCCTCATCCCAACCGGGCATAGCAATGCGCTTCTCATACCACACGCGAGCGTTTTCCCAATCACCCAAGCACGAATACGTTTGAGCTAAATAAAAAACAGTTCGCAGGTTATTTTTATCGAGCGTGTATTCTTTCAAAAGTAACTGGCAGTCGCGCGTCCATCGTAAACGTGATTTTTCTTGCCCACAACGGGATACTCTCCATTCAAAAAAACAATCAGACGATACTTTTTGACGTGAAATTCTATTAAGCACTTCATGAACTGCCCCGACAAAAAAGGTACGGGTCCTGCATCGAATAAGACGTGGTGTATAAAAATCGATCTGATTATTCATGATGCGTACAAGATACGAAGCTTCTGTCTCAGTTTTATGCAAGGTGCAAAATTGCACGAGCTCTTCAACATTATGCATGTACCACTCAGCATCAGGCATCAACATAAAGCACGCCCGAGGAAAGGATTCCTGCGCGAGCTGCAACGCTCGGTTACGTGATGTAGCAAAATCAATAAATGGTTCTTGGCCAATGACACCACGCACTATGTGGTGCTCATCAAAAAACTTTTTTGTAACAGCAACGGTATCATCGGTCGAACCCGTATCAAAAATAAAAAATGTATCAAGCCCAGCGTCAACATACGGTTGTAAGGTTTGACATATAACTGGTGCTTCGTTTTTGACCATGAGAATAATGACCAGCAGAGGATCAACATCTTTTGGCAAGCATTGTATGGTCTGGTCCTGCGCATAAGCAAGACTATATGCCAGAAGTAACGATGTAATAATTTTTATAAAAGAGCTGACTACGTTCATGTACGCCTTTTTAAATAATTAAACTTCCTATGTATTATTTACTCTTACAAAACTGGCAAAAAACTGTTGTTTATTAAAGAGATCAGCCAAGGCGATAGGTCAAACGATCTGCAATAAAAAAGCGAGTAATAATATAAATATTATTACTCGCCATTAAGACAAAGGGTTAGATAACCTGTTACAAAAAAAATTTAAACTCATTGCGATATTGTTCTTGAATGTTTTCGTGAAGAGTCGCTTACCCGAGTTATATATATATATATATAACTCGCCTTTTATCTTTTTCATTCTTTCAATACACCTTTTTTATTCCCTTTTTTCAGTATTTTTTTTGTGCGAAAATTAACCAAGAAAAATAAATCTAAAATCGTAAGGAGAAGGAGGCGCACATTATCTAAAAAAACTATTATTTTTTTGTGATGCTATGGTCACTTTAGTCAACGATCTAAAAGAGGAAAAGAGTTATGAAGATTAAAAACTTACATTTTTTAGCAGTTGGTTTTGTCATTTCATTCGTTAGCCTTCAGGCTGGCGTCAATTCAGTTGAAACTCGTGGTTTGTTTTCATTTTTGACCGGCGAAAAAAAGGAAGTTGTTAAAATTGAGCAACCAATAGCCCCCGTACAAAAAGAACAAGCCGCCCCTCAGCCGGTAAAGAAAGCAGATCCCATTGTAGCTGAAAAAGACGATGTCGATGCTATCCTTGCAAACTTAGATTCAATTTCAGAAAATGCTCTGAGATGTGGAAATTGCACCTCTCCAAAAAAGATTAAGGCCTGCGAAGTTTGTGCTAAACGCATTTACACCATGTGTTTGTTTGCTGATGTCGCAAAAATAAAAGATCTTTTTGTTAAACGTGAAAAAGTTGAAAAGATCTGGACATATGTTGTTTACACATGCAAACTCTGCGCTCATAAAGCAAAGATCGATCATTTGTGGTCTGACAAGGCTTACATTGAATGTGCCAAAATTGAAAAGCTTTGTGCCGACCATGGCGATATTGATAAATTGAAAGCCGACCATCTCTGGACCCATAAACTATGTGCTAAAGACGCTTGGATCAATGATTTGTATACCAAGAATTTCTGTTCAAAATACAGAGCAACTGTCGCCTACAATAATCCATTTATCGGCTTTAATTTGGGTGATAAAATTAAATTTGATTCCATTATCGATGATCCAAATGGAAACGTTGATAACTCTGGTGCTTCTACAAAATATATTGCACCTGTAAGCGGCTACTACACAATGACCCTCCAGCTTGACTTCAGCAACTTAAGAGGTGGCTCAATCATTACTGGCCAACCAACCGCTCACTTAGCATTTAAAGTAAACGATGTGTTTAGAGTTCATTCAGACTTCGCCATTCTCACCTTCAACAACTGGCAGAACTCAACCGTATCGAGTCTGATCCACTTGAACGCTGGCGATGTTGTTGAAACAGAACTAGATGTCTTCATTATGGATCCAAATGTTGGATTTAAGCTTTATCCAGGGCAAGTTGATTTCAGCAATGCAGTATCGCCAATAGCTCCCGTAGCAGTCAGCTTCTTTATGATCCACAACCTTTCAGCCGATTGCGTCATCGGCGACCACTGCCCACCTCCTCCATGCAATCCATGCCACTGCGAAGGACATGAATGCGATTTTGGCCATGAAGATTGTAACCTGCCATGCCCAAACATCCATTCCGACTGTCACGACGACTGCAATGATGACCACCATGAAGGATGCCATAACGAACACCATGACGACCATCACGAAGACTGCGACGACCACTTCAATGATGATCGCCATGGACATGGCACAACACCTACCATCGTGATCAACTATGACAGTGCTCATGGACACAATGGATGGCGCAATAACCGTGTTTCTAAACCAGTAGCCGCCCCAGCACCAGCCATAGCCAAACCAGAAGAAGAAGTGGTATCTATGGACGACTTGAACTGGGCATTTGAAAATGAAAACGAAAATACTGTTGCCCCAGAAGCTGTCCCAGCGGCTGTTCCAACAAACATAGTTAACGCTTAGATTGCTGCTATTTCTCTAAAGTATAGCGACTAACTACACTTTTCTTTCTGAGAACCCTTGGGTACCCGCCCGGGGTTCTCAGGAATAACAAAACACTATTGAGATTATGAAAAAAACATTCAATTTTAGCGCTGATTCTGATGTTGCTGTTTTAAACGTATCCCACCTCTTCGGTCATATTCAACAAAAGATGTGGAACTTTATGCTCTCATTTGCGTTTAAACACATAGGCTCACAGAAAGAACATAAAATATCGATCGCTCGCCTTGCGAATTATTTGAATATAAAAGATGCACAGAAAATAAAAGAAAAACTATCCAGCATGGTCAAAGATAAAGACGCTACTGATCATCATCTTTATTATTATTTTGAAACGCTACAGATTGCAAACGACACCGTTATTTATTCCTACCCCAACAACTTAGTAACACTGCTGGAAAATCAATTAATTTATGAAATCACACAACATATGTTACACATAGATTTCTCAACAAAATATGCTTTGCTTTTGTACGAATTTTGCCTTTATTACGATTATTTAGGACTAAGCAAAATCATTTGCCTAAGGGCCTTTAGACATTATCTAGGGCTAAGTACAACGCACTATAATAATTTTAGTGTATTTAAAAACAAAATTTTAATCCCCGCTATTTACGAAATAAATACAAAAACAGGTCTTTTTGTTTCAATAAAAGAAGAGAGGGAAGCCGATAACATTATTGGCCTACAGATCGCGATCAAACATTTTAATCAATCAATCTGCTTCAGCCAGCAACCGGCATACGCCAGCCTGCATAAACAACGAACATCATTTTTATTAGAAAACATTGCCCTGGCGCGCTATTACAAAGTCCCTCAAATTGCAAAAGATAACCTTAGAAAACAATATGAAGAATGGAAACAACAAAAAATGATCAGTCTGACGACTGAAACTTACAAAGAATTTATATTGCAAAAATTTGTAGCTCCATTTGAAATTGCATCAATTGAAGAATCATCAATACATTACGAGAGGAAGCAAGGACCTGAGGAATTCATGCTTGGAGAGGAAAAAACTTATATAAAAAAAGGAATACTCGATGAAAAAAATAATAGTAATCTTGCTTCTGCTTTGTGGTAGCATCTTTTCGCCTTCTCTTTTTGCAGCTAAAAACTGCCGCCAGGCTTGCCAAGAATGCGTACTCGCTTGCGCAGATTGCATAACAGTCTGTAACCAAATTCCAGAAGAGGTCTGTAGAAAATGCGTACAAGCTTGCGCTGAATGTATCAAAAAATGTGAAGCCTGCTCTATAAATCCTAAAAAGCACGACTGCTCAAAAGTATGCAAAGATTGCATTGAGGCATGTGATGCTTGTATAAAAGCTTTTTCTGAAAGCGATGAATCGCTCCACCCAAGATGTGTAGAAGTTTGCAATAAGTGCATTGCTAAATGTGATGCATGCATCGTAGCTTGTAAATAAAGCCTGCCTGACCATTACCTTAACGCCCCTGTAACTTCCCAACAGGGGCGTTGCCTTGTATCAAACTTATTAGAAACGGCGCATAACAAAATCCGTTCGTGGTGCCTGCGCGTCGAAGCCTTGGCGTAGTCGGGAGGAGGTTGCTTGGCAACCGTCTCGAACCATGATGTTAGAAAATAGAAAAAATCTTAATGAGACGATTCATCTTCCTTGATGACGAAAATCTGAAAAACTTTACGCAAATCCGCCTGTTGCACCTGGAAGGAGAAACCTTCGTAATAAATTCGTTCACCTTTTTTAGGAATATGCTGTAGTACCTCAGCTAAAAAACCGCTTATGGTTAATGAATCTTTAACGCTAAACGTGATATTTAAAAGTTCTTCAACTTCTTCTAAACTTGTACGCCCGTCAACAAGCCAGCCTCCACGTTCAAGGGGAACGATGCCCGCATTAACCACTTCGTGCTCATCGCTAATCTCGCCAACAATTTCTTCAATGACATCTTCAAGCGTAGCAAGTCCTGAACAACTACCATACTCATCAATCACAATAGCCAAATGCATACGTTTTTTAAGAAACTCACTTAATAATTGATTGGTTTTCTGTGTTTCAGGTACAAATAACACAGGACGCAGTAAATCTCTTAAATTTTTCTTTTCTGATTTATAAACAATATCAAAAATATCCTTCTGGTAGATGATGCCAATAACATTGTCATCATCCCCCTCATACACAGGAAGGCGCGAATAGCCCGATGTATGAACGGCTTCAAGAACTTTTTCAATAGAATCTTCAACACTGACCAAGACAATATCATTCTTAGGAATCATAATCTCTTTAACCTGGGTTTGACCAAGGCTAAAAACATTCTGGAGCATTTCGGTCTTTTCAGTTTCCATCAGACCTTTTTCATCGCTGTAGTCGATGAGGAATTCTATTTCCTTTTCTGATACAACGTCTTGCTTTTCAAGAATATTTTTCCCACCTAATTTACTAAAAATGGCTCCCGCAATTGCTAATAAAACCGTAACTACGGGGTAAGCGACGTGATATAAGAGATTGATTAACCATAAGCAAGAGCTAAAGAGGCGTTCATGATGTGTCTTTGCAAAACTTTTTGGAATAATTTCACCAAAAACTAAAATCATAACCGTCGCGATGATAACGCCGACGGCCAACCCAAATGACCCTAAATAACTTTGCATAATCTCGGTGATTAATACTGATGCGATAACATGGGCTAAATTATTAGCAATCAGAATTGTAATCAAAATACGTTGAGGATTTTTTTCCCACGAATCAAACAGTTTTTTATATTTGGTAACACTGACTTCTAGTTCTTTTAGTTTAAAAAGGCGTAACGCCGTGAATGCTGTTTCCAAGAAAGCAAAAAGCGCCGCAAACATAAGCATAATGAAGAACAAGAGCACGTACACATACACTGCCATGATATTTAACTCCTAATAACCACTAAAAACCCCTTTAACACCAGCTAATCTTCTAAGTTTTATCAATAAAACGAAGTTTTTGCAAACCCCATGGGCCTACAACAAAAAGCGTATCGTTTATTTGATTACTGGAAATGGGACAGCTTTTTTTTATCAACCTTGCCCGTTGCATTGAGCGGTAAGTCTTCAAGACAAATAAATTTTCGAGGAATTTTATACGCTGCAAGATTATGAGCACAAAGCTCGCGAAGCCGATCTTCCAAGCCTTCTTCAGGGACCCTTGTTGCAACAAATGCTATCGGTACTTGCCCTGCCATTGGCTCATCACGACCAATCACCGCAGCTTTAATAACTGAAGGATACTTGAGAAGAATATTTTCAACTTCGGCAGGATAAATATTAAACCCTTTATGGATAATCACATCCTTGACGCGGCCCTGAATAGCAAGCATTCCGGTACTGTCAATAGTTGCCAGATCGCCTGTATTAAGCCATCCGTCCCTGAGTATTTGCTCCGTAGCACTTTCAGCCTTGTAATACCCAAGCATGATGTTACCACCACTAATCCAAAGCAATCCGATCTGGCCATCTTTTACGAGATTGCCACGCTCGTCGCAAATTTTATAGTTGATACCCAGAAGAGGTCGGCCAACAACATTCGTTGCGGCATCAAAGTTTTGATGATTAACTGCGACAACCGGTGCCGCTTCAGTCAATCCATAGCCCGAACAAATCTTACGGCCATAGACCATAGCAAAGGCTATGCGAATTTTATCCGGCAACATATCTGCGCCAGAGACAAAAAGTTTGATCGTATCAAGCGGCGCTGTTTTCATGATACACAGTAGACCAAAGAGTGCAGGAAATCCGAAGAATACCGTTGGCTTGTGCTTCAACCCATCAAGAATAAGTTTGCGTTCTATCTTTTGAATAACAATAACGGCAGACCCCATAACCATCGGCAACCAGATACAGGTATGCTGAGCGAATGCATGAAACAATGGCAAGACACAAAAGACGCGTTCTTTTTTTGCCAGCCCGCACAACATGAAGCGCGTTGCTGTCTGTTCAAGATTTGCAATAATTATTCGAGATGAAAGCATGACGCCTTTGGGAACACCTGTCGTACCTGATGTATACAAAAGGACCGACAACTCGTCAGGCCCGCTTTCTTTAATCGTGAAATGAGGAAATCGCTCCTCGACCAACCGTGGTACGGCCATTGTCCAATCGATATCATTTTCAGTAAGTATGTGTGGCAATGCGGGGACAAGATTGTGCTCAACCAACGCATCAATATTTCCTCTCAAGCTACTTGTAACAAAAATGGCATGCGGCTGCGCATCGTTAACAATGAAAGCAAGCTCTTTAACATGGAGAAAAATATTAATAGGAACGAGCACTGCACCAACATGGAGAATAGCGAAATAAGCTACAAAGAATTCACACGAATTTTCAGCATAGATAAAGACACGATCACCAGGCTTGACGCCCAATGCAAGAAACCGCTGACTCAATAAAATTGCCCTGAAATAGAGCTCACGGTAGGTTACCGCTTTACGATCATCAATAAGCGCGACGTAGTCGGGAAACCGCTGATACGCTCGTTGTA
>JBAYHB010000038.1:0-10511 GCA_041666365.1 Candidatus Babeliales bacterium
GATCAAGAATATCGTGGTGAACATCCCAGTCAAGTCCATCAATAGAAAGTGATGATGTGAGCGAGACGCCATCACAGCACCCATACGAAACCATGCTCGCAAGCATAGCCTTTTGTTCTTGGTTTGACGAAAAGCATGCATCAAGGTTGAGCGTTGCGGGGTGCTGTTCGCGTAGGACACAACAAAGCGCCCCAGCAAGCGCATAGCCGCCCCAGTTGGATACGCCTGCAACGATAAGGTTATCAACAGGGACAATACAGCCAATTTGGTTACCCATGGGAACGTATTTTGAAACCTCTTTAATCATTTTTCCCATTCCAATTTCATTGCCGCCGTCACCGATGCCAATAGTTGTAATTTTTTGTTTGCGCCCCGCTATAAACAGTTCATCAAGGGGCGCTGTTTGGGAGGTAATATCAATGCCGCGCATGGTGCGATAGGTGCCGTCATGAGTTCTGCCTACGCGTTCAATTGAAAGCAGGCAATCGGCCAGTGTCATAATTCTGTGTATAAAATCATACTGTTGTTGTTTGTCTGTAGGAAAGTATGCAAGGCATACGGGGTGATGGAAGGAGGTGGTCAGTGCATGGTGACAAGCTTCAATCGCGGGCTTACAAAAAGCGTCGGTAATGATGGTGACTTTTTTATTGCAGGCTACCAGCGCGCGGGCCAGGGCGAAAGCGCCAAGGGGCCCATCCGTTTCAGGTTGGTTTACGCCAGGAATGAAAAATCCGGTGACGATAGCGACATGTTTGCTTGTACGTAACCGCTCCGTTGCGGTTTTTATGTCTTCAGGTCTGAAAAGATTTTGAATGCCTCGATTACCTGGGTCATGATGTATTATTTTTTCGAGTGCGGCAATTTTACGAAAAGTTTTTTGAGAAAGCGCCTCTGAACAGAGTGCTGAGCATGGACATGATAAACATAAACTCAGTGATAAGATTCGAAAGAGAAAATGGTTGCGAAACATACAATTGCTCCTTTCTATGCGTACGAACGTTTCTTCATAACGCTACTCTATTGACAACGCTTTGGTCTATCTACTAGGGTGACTCCGTTAATGTGTAACAATTTTTTATAAAGGGAAAGTGTAATGAAGATCGTAAAATTATTATTGCTTGGTAGTCTCGTAAGTATTTTTTCACTGTCAGCGTGCGGCCAATTGCCAGAGACCGCATCTGTCAGGCAAAGAGTTGAAGAGCTTTTAAGTCGTCCTTCCTCAGGAGAAAACAGGCCGATTTGGAACGTTGCGTTTAATTTTAAAAATTTTCTTAAAAAACTTGTTTCGCCAATTCGGATAGGGGTTAAGGTTACTGCGATAAAGTCGGGGCGTGTTATCTTTGATGAAATCTCTAACCAACGATTTATTCCTTATGGTAACACTATGCTTATCACTGCCGGAGCTGCACTTTCTTATCTGGGAGATGATTTTACGTTTAAGACGCAAATACTCACCGATGGTGTCGTCAATGGGAATGCAGTTGAAGGAAATCTCTACTTTAAAGGTGGCGGGGATCCATCATTTTCAGGGTATGATGTCATAGCATTTATTGGACAGTTGGCGGCAATGGGGATCACCACTATTACAGGTGGTTTTTATTGTGACTATTCCGACTATGATGAAATGCCTTATACAACGGGGGCCTCTCTTGCTGACGCTGTTGAATACTGGACGTCTCCTGTGTTTGCAATGATTGTTGATCATAACTATGTTGACCGCTCGCTTCCAGGAAGGACTACGTTTAATTTTACGCTTAACTGTGATCCAGACAGCCTCTTAGTTCAATCAATTACAATATCAAGTATGAAAAACGTTTTTTCAGCATATGTTCAAGGGATCTGCGCTGCGTATGGGATAACGATTCAAGGGGTGCTTGACTTAGGTAAAGCTCCAGATGGAGCAACTGTTCTGGTTACTAAAGACTCGGCGCCTCTGACACAACTTATTACCGCTATGCTTGCCAACACTTATTCTATTTATGCTGATTCAATATTTAAGATGGTAGGCGCAAAGTGTTTAGGCTTTCCTGGTACGTGGGAAAAAGGAGCTCAGGCAATAAGTAATTTCTTGGAACAAAAAGTTGGGATTCTTGGTAGTGAATTTCACCTGGAGGATGGATCTGGAATTTCTCGCAACAACTCATTTTCGCCATCCAATATGGTTAAATTTCTCTCATGGATGAGTAAATCGCCATTGTCAGATAGCTTTATGAGTTGTTTGAGCCCTGTTGGGACGAATAAAGTATTAAAAGGAATCATGGGAGGGAAAAGGGTTAAAGCACTGACCCGAGGAGAAATTGTGCATGGAGTTTCAACGCTTTCTGGTTTTGTTTATGCGAATAACAGGCCTTCAGAAGTTTTTTCAGTAATGTTTGACGGTATGATTCCACCTAAGGAATCGATAAAACCATCGGAAACGGAAGAAGAGCTTATCGAGAAGCTTTTAGGTTGTCTGACAACATAAGCGCCAATAGAAAAAGCCCAGAGGCAATCACTTGCTTCTGGGCTTAAAATCTTTAGATCAAACTTCGTTAAATACTCTTAACGCGGATAACCGTAATAAGTTGACGGTGACCTTGTTTGGTGCGGTATTTTTTACGGCGTTTGAACTTGAATACAATAACCTTGGCCCCTTTAGTTTGCATAATGATTTCTGCTTTGATTTCGGCATTCTTAACGTAAGGTTGGCCGACTTCGAAAGCATCTTCGCCGCTTTTGCGGAAGAGGACTTCTGAAAAACTAACGGCAGCTCCTCGCTCACCCTCAATTTTTTCTATTTCAAGTGCTTGTCCTGGGACAGCTTGGTACTGTTTTCCGCCGGTTTGAAAAATCGCGTATTGTTCAAACGTTACTCTGCTCGTTTGTTCCATGGTCGTGTAGCCTTTCAGATCAATCAAATATTTCTGTCGATGATGAATATCGCAATAAAAACAAAAGTATGTCTTTTATTGTAACAAAGCCATTTTTTATGTCTAGAGTAGGTTGGAATTCTTAGGCACACGACTTGGCAAGAAGCTTGTAAATACGTTCTTTGGCCATTTGGTCCATGGTAAACGTGTCAATTACTGTCTTGGCAAGCAGCGGAAGGTTCGATCTAAGCTTATCAAAAAGTGGACTATTACAAAATTTAATTAATTCATCAAGCTCACTGATTGAGAAACTCTTGGCAATATTGTGTCGAGCTATCACGCCAAAAGAATGGGCAAGCTTGGTAAGCTCAGTATGCTCAAGGGCTGTCAGTTCTGATTCAGTTACATCACAGGCTGCAAATACGAGCGAAAGTACTGCTGATTCAAGGTGTGATTTAAAGAGCTTTTCACATAACGCATCAATTCGAGTCACAAATTCTTCAGAAGGCATTGTAGCCGGTACGGTTTGATCTAACATAGTTTCACTACATGTAGATGCACCAAAAATTCTGCTTTCTCTGACCTGCTTAATAAATTGTTTACCGGGCTCCAAGAAGATACTAAAAACACCTGTAAGTTTGCTCTTGATCCTTGCAAGTGTAAGAAGCGAACGGTAGTCTTTTGTTTCCGCAGCGGCGCTCAAACAATGGCGTTGAAGCTCTTGCTCCATCCTGTTTAACATATTTGCTTTTGGTGAAATGTTTTTAATCATTTCGTCCAATGCGATAGCTGCTCTCTTAAAAGGCGACTCTTCCTGTGGGATCTGGACGACAATGGCAGTACTTGTTGTTTCAACAATTATTAATGCATTTACAGCTTCTTTTGGCGACATCCCTTCCTGCGCGCCCGCGGCATAGTTCACGTGAAATGAAAATAAGGCGATTAAGGCAACATAGGGTAAGCGTTTCAATAAGGTATTCATAATATATCCCCCGTCTTTATTATTGAGTTTTGTTGTAGATCTAAAGTTGTATTGTTTTTTAATAGATTGTTTTAACGACTACAGAACTAAGCCTAGACCCTTTTGGTGAGCCCTGCAAACGCCCCTTTTTTGCAATAATTGCACTAGATAAGGCTAAAAACTTTCAGGTTTTGATAAATTACCCTAAAATTGGGCGTTTTTCGATGCAATTTGAATGATGTAGTTGTTCCAGTCAGTAAGTTGGGCAATTGTATCGCTTTTTGAGCGAATTAGAGCTGGATATTCGATAATTTTAGAAAGATGAGCAAGCAATGGGTGGGTTGCAAGGGCCCTTAGGATGTGAAGGCCAATTTTACCCTGACCTGGGAGTGCATGTTGATCATGTTTGCGGCCTATCGATATGGAGGAATCATTAAGATGCATTAGTTTTAATGAATCAAGCCCTATGGTTTTATTTATATATTCAATAAAGGCACTTGGCTGTGTGAGTTCGTAGCCGTAGGAAAATGCATGTGCGGTATCAAGGCAGAAACCAATTTTTTCAGGATAATCGATTTTTGTTTTAAGAAGGCCGAAGTCTTCCAGGTTGCTTCCGACAGCGTTACCCTCGTGCGCTGTATTTTCAAAGAGGAAGGTCACTGGGGGATTAGTTTTAAGAAGGGCGTTGAAGAATCTGGCAATGGTATCGATGCCCTGTTGGCGGGCAATTTTAGCCGTTGTCCCGAGGTATCCTTTAGCGTTGCCGGCGTGCAAGACAATAAAAGGGACCTCAAGGCGTTGTGCATAATTAATTTCTTTAAGGATGAGGCGCTTTGAAATAGCCAAATTTTCTTGGATTCCTGTTGCCGGGTTGATCCAATAAGAGCTGTGAATAAAAAGTGAGGAGAATTGGTTGCGAAATGAAAGAAAGTATCGAAGATCATCATTGGTGATATGGACGTAGCGGTTTTCATGTGTAAGAAAAAATTGAAAATAGGGGAGCTGTAGGTCAATCGCTTGGTCGACCAAGTATCTAAGTCCATGCCTAAACGGAAGGTGGATGCCGACGTGATTATGTGCGTTCAAACTCGTCCTTTAATGCCGTGACATCAAAAAATGGTTGTAATGCCATAACAAAGTCATCTTTTACCAGGCCAAGTCCTTCGGTGGTATCAGATTCAAAGCGGAGGCTGATAACGGGTTGGGTGTTTGAAGCTCTGGCCAGTCCCCAGCCGTACGTCATCTGAGCCCGAACCCCATCGATCGTGATGATAGCGACATCCTTGCGAGCAGCAAAAATGTCTTTTACGTGGCTTACGATCTGTTGTTTTATTTCATCGTTGGTGCATTTGATCCTAAATTCAGGCGAACTGACTCGTACCGGAAGGCTTTGCACCAGTTGGGTAAGACTTTTGCCCGTTGTAGCAACCATTTCAATCAGGCGTAGCGCCGCATAAATACCATCGTCATAGCCGAAATAACGGTCTTTAAAGAAGAAATGGCAACTTAGCTCGCCTGCGAGCAAGGCATTGTTGTGAATGATTGCCTCTTTGATTAGTGAATGGCCAGATGGAGCAACGCATGGACGGGCTTTGATTGCTTCAAGAGTTTGAATAAGCGCTTGGGAGCTTTTTATATCGAATACAACAGCAGCGCCAGGGTGTTTTTTTATAACGTCTTGAGCAAAGAGCGCAAGGAGCTTGTCGCCAGGGACAAGGTCACCTTCTTTGGTCATCGGATTCATGCGATCGGCGTCGCCGTCAAAGCCTATGCCAAGTGTGAGTGATGGGTCTTGTTCAAGTGTTTGTTTAACAAACTCCATATTTTCTTTTACTGTTGGGTCGGCTTCATGGTTGGGGAACGTGCCATCAACTTCGGCAAAAAGAAGGCGAACGTTTTGCCAGCCCATGGCTTTGATGAGTAAGGGCATAACAGATCCCGCAGAACCATTACCACAATCAATGACAGCATTGACCCGGTTGCCTTTAAGATGGGTAAAATGTGCGGTCAGGAATGAGATGTAGTCAGCGATAATATCGTGGTGTGTGACGGAGCCTAAGTGCTCATTACGGCTCTTCGATGGCCGTTCGTGGTGAGGAGCCGCGCCATCCCTTAGCGATGGCGGGCGTCTCGAATCCATTTGAACGGCACTCAGGACTGGCTGTAAGTCTTGGTCCAGAGCTACTGAAGCCTCATAAATCCTCTGTATCTCTTTTATTTGCTTCCCCCAGATCCCTGTCATTTTTATCCCGTTGTAGTCAGCTGGGTTGTGAGAAGCTGTGATGGCAAATGCAACGGGAAGCTTGAAGGTGTGAGCGGCAAAATAAACCGCCGGAGTTGGGCAAAGCCCGATATCGATGACGTCAAATCCGTTAGCGATGCAGGCGGCAACCATTTCTTTTTTGATTGCTTCGGAATGAATTCGGCCGTCGTTGCCAATGATGATTGTTGAGGTGTCTGGGTGTTTAGCTTGTACGAGCGTTAAGATTGCTTGGGTAAGGCGGTAGGTTTCTTCAATGAAAAACTCTTTTCCGACAATACCCCTGATATCATATTCTTTGAAAATAGTGTGCTTCATACTCTCTCCTTGATGATGTAATTATTTAGTGGCTCCTGAAGGTTGGGGTGCTGGTTTTTCCTCAGCGGTCTGAACTTTATTGCTTACGTCACTGATAACCTTAGTAACAAACCAGCCGATAGTTTTCTGATATATGGTTTTTAGTACCCAGGCCACGGGCGACAGAACTGCTAAGCAGCCATCAAGCGCCCAACTGAAAACACCTATGATGGCATGTCTAAAATGCGATTCTGTTGAACCATAACTTTCATATGTTCCCATTTCAAGCTTGGTGAGACGGGCAAAGACAGGCGAGCTTTTGCCCCAATTAGTAATAGCTTCTTCCAGGCGAAGCGAACGTTCTTGGAGCGAAATGTAAGAAAACTCAAGCGCTTTGGTACATTGATCACACTGATTCAAAAGGTCGCGTACTTTATCGGGCGTTGCCTGCGACTGAGCTACGCCTTGATTGGTTGCCGTGTCGTTGTTAGATTTTTTTTTTTGATCCGTATCAGCGGATGGGGTTGGTGATCCTATAACATAATCAATGATACTTTTGTATACTTCATGGATTGACTTGAATCCAGCCATAATCCAATCAGCGATACCAGAGAAGAAAGTATGAATAACACTTTTTGAGGCGGGCATCGCAGACTTGGTTGGTTCTGTCTGTTTTTTCAGTTCTTTAAATGTTGATTCAGCCTTAGTAATAATTGTTTGAGCTTCTGCTATTTGAAGCGTTACGCCGCGCGCTTGAAGGTTGCGTATTTTTTCCTGAATAGTTGCGAACTGTGTTTGCATTTGGTTGTAGTTTTGATCGATTGTTTTACTTGTCTGGTTCTGTACATCTGTTTGATATGTTTGCATCTTTTGTAGAAGTGCGTTGACCTGGTCAAGTGCTGCTTTTGCTTCTGCTTCGTTGGATTTGCTTAGGATTGAAAGACTTATCTTTTTTGCCTGTGCTGTGTCATTACGGGCGCTTTGCATTTTTTCATCTAAGTTTTTCATAGCATCGGCGATAGCTACGCGTGCACTTTGCAGTTGAGCCAAAGCCGTTGCAATTTGATCAAATTCTGGGGCCTGAGCAGGCGTTGGTTGTGGCTGAGGGGGCGTGGTTGTCATTGGTTGAGGCTGTGGTGTAGTTGTCATTGTTGGTTGAGGTTGAGCCGTAGGCATGGGAGGTGTTGTCTGAAGTGGGGCGGTGGGCATTGCGACAAGATTTGTTGAAAAAGCGAAGAAGAGAGCGATGCTCGAAAAATATATACGTTTCATATAAAGAATCTCCTTGTATCTTATTGTTTTTTTTCCCTAGGATTAAACAATTCTATAAGTTTCCCAATATCAACATTAACAAGTTGTGAGCTAGCTGACGATGAGTTTAATTTTTGATTCGTTGCATCTTTGATTGAAGTAATTGTTTGTTCAAGGGTCTTTAAACTGGCATTTATTGCCGTACAGGATTGTTCTGCTTTTGCGTAGTAGCTAGCAATCAACGGATTCTTGGTCATTGTGGTCGCTTGCTCAGATAATTCTATGGTGTTGGGCCACGTTAGTTGTTCTGCTACAACGGGCGTTGTAGCCGGTGCCGGCGTTGTGGTAACAGGTGTTGTCGTTATTGCTGACGGCATGGTCTTGAGTTGACCCAGAGTGGAAAATAAAAGGCTTACGATTATGCAATTTTTTAGTGTAAAAGCATTCATTGAATTACCTTTCCAAGAAAAAGCGATGATAGTCTACCTGGCCATAGTAGCAAGATGTCTGCTGATAAATCAAACATTACGGCATTGTTGGAAAAGGATTTGATATTTGTGGTGTAAAAGGTTGTCCCTGCGGCATACTTCCGGGAAATGGTTGTTGGTTAAGTATGGGTTGGAATGGTACGGGTGGTTGTGGCGTGACAGCCGCTTGTGCAGGTGGTGCTTGTACCTTGGGAGTAGGGCTAGCTTTTTTTACAGGTGCTCCTACCAGGCCGCGGAAAAAATTGATGGTGCTGGCGATAGATTCAACAAATGAAGTATACCAACGCTTGTACCAAGGTTGAGCAAGATTTTGGCGTTTAAGCGCCGCTAATCGTTGCAACTCTTCGGCATCGGTTCTTTGGTGCTCTTTAAACTCTTTAAGTTCTTTGAGCTTTATCTCTTCAACGCGGTGGGCACGATTCTTTATAATTAAGCCTTTATCTTCGAGTTGTTTTATAGATACCATAATTTTGTCGACTTGCGATTTAATCGTATCGGTAACCGCGTCAAAATCTTTTGAAAGATCCTCGCGGAGATAGCTATCAATGGTTTTTAGCTTTTCAAGTGAGGTGCCTTGCAATTCATAATATTTAAGCCTGACTTTTTTATCATCAATGATTTGCCATGCTTCGTCGGTAGATTTTTGGGCCGCAGCTGCTTCGTCCGTCGCAACTTTGATTGCTTCATCAACTTTTTTCATCCTTGCTTCCATCGATTTGCCCAGCTCTTCGATAGATTTCATATCAAGCTTAAGTTGTTCCAGATCGCTCTTGAGGGTATTAATTTTTTGCTCAACGATTTCTATCTTGATGAGGCGCTCTCTGCTTTGTCCTTGCTCGCTGGTATCATTTCCTTGGCTAAGTTCGGCAAGATCTTTTTTCTTTTTGTTATCCAAAAAACGCATCGCACTTTCAAAAAGCTCTGCTATTTTGCCCTGCTGTTGGCCAATATTTTTATAGAATCCATCGAGAATGCCGTCAGCGGTATAGAATTTGTTGTTGAATATCTTTTTGTTACCACTTATAGAAATGGCTAAATCTTGAATTTGGGCGTTAACATCGTTCAGTTTTAAGAGCCAGTCCTTTTTTTTAACCCAGTTACCCTGAACGCCGATTTTGTCCTCTGAAGCCAGCGTATCGACTCCAGAGGACTCGTTTGTAGAAAAATTAGACTGATGAACCGTTGCTGTGATTGTATGATTGTTTTGAAGTAAAAATACACATCCGATGCTGACGTATAAAAAACGCTTACAACAAAACATGCGGTTCATTCCAGCCCCTTTTTAGATTGGTTTTTACAGCACTTTAGCAAGGTCCTTCAGTTCTTTGAAGAGACTCTTGAGAAGTTCTTCTGCTTCTGATGATGTATAGCTCCACATGATGCCTTGATCTACCTTTGTTAAAATAGAGCGATCGGATTTAATGTCAATGATATCGATGCGGACGACGTTCATAAGTGGGTGAACTGACGATGGTGCACGGACGACTCCTGCGCGTCCAAGAACGCTGTATGCGATGTTGCCTTCACCGATAAAGCAGAGCATTACCTTTTTTTGCCAGACCATATTAAGGTAGCCTGTGTGCTCTTTGTGGATAGTCATTAAAAGACTGTCCTGGCCTTTAGGATAAATGCACTGTACTGGCGTTGTGTTCGGAACTCCCTTTTCAGAGAAGGTTGCCAGAGTTGCGATTGTTTTTTCTTTTTTCAAAAGTTCGATCAAATCATCGGGTAACTTGACCCCTACATGCTTTGCCATAGCCCCTCTACATTAAAGTTAAAATGGTAAAATATTTTTCGACTCAACAATTAAAAAAGTCTCTGCCAAGGTGCAAAAGATTATACACAATTTAGATCAATTTCAAAATCACTTCATTTTCCAGTACCATCCCCCGCGGGGTTAGTCTGATCGTATTTTTACTTACGGTAATCAGCCCGGCCTGTATAAGTTGCTTAATAGTGGTAAGTATCTTTTCGCGATTCGCGTCCTCTGTTAAGTATAGCATACGTTGCAAGTCAAGCCCCTCTTTTTGACGCAAACTCAGCATGAGCAGCTCTATGCGGGCCTGTTCAGGGGTAAGGATTTCTGACTGCCGATAACAGGTGCCGGTGGTTGTCGTTGCCATCTGGGAGATATATTGCGACAGATTGGCCTGATTAGTTGTTCTGCATGCTCCGTCAAATGATGAGGCGTGAAGGCCAAATCCACGATATGGTTTGCGGTCCCAGTATGCCTTGTTATGCGTCGAAGCATGCCCTGGTCGACAAAAATTAGAAAGTTCGTAGTGCTCGAAATCATGTGAGGTGAGCAGAGTAACCGTTTCAATGTATGTTTCAACCATTTCATCATCGGGAAGAAGTCGAAGTGCATTTTGTTGCACGCTGAAAAACAGAGTCGTTTTTTCGTA
>JBAYHB010000039.1:0-10478 GCA_041666365.1 Candidatus Babeliales bacterium
CACACTCTTGTTTTTTACTTTTTATATTTCAGCCAATCTTGTCGGCCTTGGAAGGCTTTTTCACTCTATTCTTGGCATCGATTACTATATTGGCATAACCCTTGGAATCATCGTTGTGTTTTATACACTGCTTGGTGGATATCTATCAATGGTGTGGATTGATTTTTTTCAAGGACTTTTTTTAATGGGCGTTATCATTGCTATCCCGCTCATCGCTCTTTGGAATTTAGGAAGTTTTGATGCTGTTGTTCTTGCGGCAACACGCAATAATCTATCTCTCTCGCTCATGCCATCGTTCTCATTTATAACAATCAAAGATATCGTCTTTGCAGCCGCAGGCTGGGGCCTTGGCTATTTTGGCCAACCACATATCCTGACAAAATTTATGGCAATCGACGACGTGCGAGAAATGAAAAAAGCGCAATACATAGGCCTCAGTTGGATGGTCCTCAGTATGTTCGGGGCAACGCTCGTTGGCCTTGTTGGCATCGCATCATTCGCCCAGGGAACGCTTGTGAGCAATGAACTTATTTTCGTCACCATGGTAAAATCACTCTTCAGTCCATTTGTCGGTGGGTTTATTTTGTGTGCGGTTATCGCAGCAGCCATCAATGTTATCGGCGCACAAATTTTATGTTCAGCATCAATCATCGCCGAAGATTTTTATAAAAAAATTGTTGTAAAAACTGATACCCATCCAACCATTGCTCAACAAAAACATATTTCGCTCGTTGCTCGTTTGGGCGTTGTCGTTATGTGTATTTTTGCCTACATCTATGCATTTTCAACTACACAACCACTCAACGAATTAGTCTTCTATGCCTGGACCGGCCTTGGCAGTTCATTTGGACCGCTGCTCCTGGTTGCACTCCACTCACGAGTACAAAGCGCAGCCGCAGCTATTGCAGGTATTCTGACCGGCGGCCTTACCGCAGCCTTCTGGCCTTATCTTGCCACATCGGTTCCCGCTATGATTCCGGCATATATTTTTAGTTTGACGGCGATTTTTGCTACTGAGTATCTGTGGAAGCTGATGACTCTTCAGGAAACAGCTGCAAAAGCTCATACACGTTCTTAAACGAAACAACTTTGCACGCGCTTTTAGCCTGTTGCGAGCGTGCAACCAGAACATGTTCAAGACCAAATTTTTCGACTTCTTTGATGCATACGGCAATTTGATTTGTTGGTTTAACCTGACCGGTCAAACTGATTTCAGCAATCGCTACCGATTTGCTAGGCAATGGTTGCTGGAAATAACTTGATAGCAATGCAAGCGCAATGCCAAGATCGGTTGAACTTTCTTTGATTTTAAATCCGCCGCTCACCTTAAAAAAGATATCGTGCATGCTGAATTTTATGCGCAGATATTTTTCTAAAATTGCCGCGATCAGGACAACGCGTTTGGGATCAAGACCTGTCACCACGCGTTGTGGCATACCAAATTTTGATGCAACACAGAGCGCCTGCAGCTCAAGTAAGATTGGACGCGAGCCCTCAACACAACAAACAAGGGCCGAGCCTGGCGTTGATGTTGTTTCATTAATTAAATGTTTGTTGATGTTGGTAATCTCTTCAAGGCCATGTTCTTGCATTTCAAAAAAACCAACTTCGTTGATCGTCCCAAATCGATTCTTAACTGAACGCAAGATACGGGTTTGCCAACGGTCTTCACCCTGGAGATAAAAGACTGCATCAACCATGTGCTCAAGCACTTTAGGTCCTGCCATCTGACCATCTTTGGTGATGTGACCGGTGATGAGCACTGCAATGTTATTTTCTTTTGCAAAGCGCATCAATAAAAAACCAGCTTCGCGTAGCTGGCCAATTGAACCGGGAATCGCATGTGACTCAAATGATAAATGACAATTTTGGATCGAATCAAGAATTACGAGCGCTGGTTTATGTTTTTCGCAGGTACTGATAATTGATTCAAGTGAAGCCTGATCTGAAAATAATAAACTCGACTGCCCAAGCCCAAGGCGTTGCGCCCTATTCTTAACCTGTTGCAGTGACTCTTCAGATGAAAAATAAATGACATCATGATTTTGGGCAATTTTATCGGCGATCTGCAGCAACAACGTTGATTTACCGATGCCTGGGTCACCGGTTAAAATTAAAAACGACCCTGGTAAAATTCCGCCGCCAAGCACCCTATCCCATTCTTTGACACCGGCAAGCATGCGTTTTTGTGTTTCTATCTCGATATCATCAAAATGGAAAAGCTCTGATGCTGGCGCAGAACCTGAACTGGCTCCTTTGCGTGAAGCTGCAAAGCTTGATGCCGCTGACGGAACGTGTTCAACAAAACTGTTCCATTCGTTACATGCCGGACAACAACCAACCCATTTACCAGTCTCCTGTCCACAGTTGGTACATCTAAAAAGTTGTTTTATTTTTGCCATGCTTACAGAATATCCTCAAGTGTGCATCCGGCAGCTGGGAGAATTATTTCTGATGAAATGGTACGCACTACGCTGAAACAATTGCGGCAACGCGCTTCATAACATTCTTCAGCGCCAACCATGATAATTGGATCGTCATAATGCGCCGGTTTGCCATTCACAAGCCGCTGCGTATGGTGTGCATCTTGCCCGCAACAAACGCAAATCGCTTTAAGCTTTACAACGTCATCAGCAAGTGCCATTAATTGTGCCATCACTGGAAATGGCTGGCCGCGAAAATCTAAATCAAGTCCAGCAACAAGTACATATTTACCTTGCGCAACTAAATTTTGAACTGCAGGAACGATATTTGGTTGAAAAAAGTGACCTTCATCAATCCCAACGACACTCACTGATGCATCAACAAGATCGTAAAGCTGTACAATCGAAGCATCATCATTGCCAACCAAACAGGCCTTACGCTGTTTGCCCTCGTGCGAAAAAATACAATCATAATTTTGATGGGCACGTTGATCGATGAAGTGTTTGATCGTTAAGACATTTTTTTTAGCATACTCAGCACGCTTAAGCCGACGCATAAGTTCTTCGGTTTTACCTGAAAACATTGACCCGCAAATAACTTCCAGCCGGCCGGTTTTATTTATTACATTCATTTTTAATCCCTGGGGAGAGTCTGATTTTAAATTCACCATGTTGAAAAAAGTATGATTGAGGGGAAGTGCTTTTGCAAGATTATTCATCATCATCACTGTTATTGCCCCCATTTTCAGAAGCTTGATCATTTTTGCCCCCCAATGAAACAACTCCTTCAATAATATCCGTAATTCTGATCGCCACTCGGTCAATGAGACTAGGAGCATTAGTCACAGCCGTACGAATTGCATTAGCGGCATTATCTACTGTTGCCAGATATGCTGCTGGAGCTGGATTTCCAGGTTTTCCTGGGCTAGAAAATAGCGTAGCAAATTTATCAATAGCACCGGCCGCATTATTTATTGTGTTAAGATAATCACCTGGTTTTGGCCCATTAAGATTTGGATTTTCTGGATTAAACAGGCGATACAAATTACCGGTTCCTTGAGCAAGATTTTGCGACGTAGTGCGAAGATCTTGCGCTAAAGGTTGTGCATTAGCAAGCATATGCGTTACAAGATAATACCCAACACCCATAATTATAATCGCGCTTACAACAACAATTGCAGCGGTCATAAGTTTGCTTCTCTCTTTTACAAAGATACTTTCTTCTTCTGGCGTCAACGCATACTGCATGAGACCATCAATCAACACTTTAATATTGTGATCATCGATTCTATCTTTGGCTGTGAGCATAGTATTAGTTTTTAAAAATGCTTCTTGCCCCTGCTGGAGGACTAACACTACTGAGGCATCACGCTCTTGCGGTGGCAACACTGCACGGTCAACAATCGTTAATTGTAAAAACATCTTGGTAAGCATTGTTTGAAATGGAAAGGCTTCGCCAACTTTGTGGCTATAAAGAGTTCGTACACTATTAACAAGCAACATCGGCTTGGCAATCTGTTTTTTATCAATGTCGGTAACGAACTGATGCAATTTTAAATAAAAAAGTTTATTAATCATCGCAAGGAGCTGTCTACTTTGTTCATCGTTGCGTGATTCTAAATATTCAACAAGATTAAGTAATAATTCAGTATCACGAGTAATATCAATTGATGGCAAGAGAGTTGTGATGCCAAGTTTCTCAAAATAGCCTCCAGACACCAAATTATTATATATTGTCTGAGCGTCTTTTCGCGCTCCATCAGCTTGCTTGCTGACGATTGTTACCGGCTCAGCAACAGGCACCGCCCATAAAAAACTTTGGGGCGCCAATGTGGCGTAGAGGAATACAATGAAAGGGGCTAAACGCATCCAACTATTCCTTGATTTTTATACCCGAAAAACAATAATATCTCGCTCTACTCTGCGCATGAAGATGAAAGAGAAAAGCATACAAATAATCCACAAAATAAGAAAGGATCATGCAGAGGGCGGCACAATGGGACCCTGTTTTGTAAGTGGAAAACGCATTACAGCTATATTCATTTGCTTAGCAAACTCCGCCAGAACTCCGTTGATATCATTAATTTCTCCGTGAAATTCATTATGCACACGGTCTAATCCGTCTTTTATAATCGCTTTGCCAGCATTTTCCAAGGCAGTTTGTAAAGCTTCAGGTTTTAATTGGCTGATAAGATCCTTAAATACTTGCTTCTCAGCCAAATTGTTAGTAAAGCGATTCATTAGGTAATACGCAACTCCCATAATCATCGCGATGCTACCGACAACAATTGTTGCAGTCACAAGTTTTTTTCCAATACCCGTAAAAGAATTTTCCTTTTCAGGCGCTAGGGCATGCCGCGAAAGTCCATCTATGAATCCATTTATAATGTGCTCATCAATTTTATTTTCTTTTTTTAACAAATTGTTGGTTTTAATAAATGTATCTTGAGTCTGCTGAAGGACCAAAAGAATTAATTCATTACGCTCTTGAAGTGACATCCCACCAGCATAGACCATCACTAGTTGAAGCATTGTTTTAGTAAGCATTGTTTGGAATGGAAAAACACCGTCAACGCAATGTGTGTATAACGCTCTTAAATCTCGTACAAACAACGTTGATTGGTCACCTCTTTGATCATTGTTCTTTGTATCGATACCGGAAAGAAGCTGATGTAACTTTAGATAGAAAAGTTTGTTGATTGCAGAAAGTAACTGTTTACTTTGAATATCACCACGTGATTCGATCCACTCAATAAGACAAAATAAAGTCTCGCTTTTGTTGCTACCATCAAACAACTCGCCACCGGCAGGAAGACCTAGCTTTTTTAATTGCCCCTCGATTGCTAAATTTTTATAAAGCATCTGAGCTTCTTTTCGCGCACTAATAACCTGTTTGCTAACGCTTTCAATAGGTGCAAAATCAGAACCTGCCAACAACGATACGTAGCCAACAACAATCACGAATAAAAAAAACCACGTAAAAATTCTATGTAACTTACACACGATTTAACCCCTCTATTTGAAATAACACTCCATATTTCTCTTGTCTAGAAAGTATACGATATCTAAGTAAAATCTGCAAAAGCCGTACGTCTAACCATTTTTTTGATTAAAAAGGGACTCTGCAACCGCCAAATCATTCGGTGTGTCAATTCCGACGACCTCTTTATTGGTCTCGTGTATCCTAATTGAAACCCCGTAGTGCAAGAATCTAAGTTGTTCTAACTTTTCAGCTTCCTCATAAACGGTCTGCTTCGTGCCAGCAATACGCTCAAGAGTTGCTGGCCGGTAGGCGTAGATCCCCACATGTTTATAATAAATTCCCATGTTTAATAATGCGTCAAGATCTGCATTATCACGCACGAACGGAATTTGGCTGCGTGAAAAATACATCGCATAGCCACGGACGTCGCAGACAACCTTGGCAATATTTGGTGCCGTAATGTTGGCTGCAATCGTAATGCGTTTTTTAAGGGTCCACATGTCATCGTTCGGGTCATCAATCGACTGGAGCAAGGCTTCAATCATATCTTTTGAAATAAAAGGTTCGTCTCCCTGCCAGTTTACCCAGATATCACCCGTAACGCCCCCCTGTTTCATTACCTCGATCAATCTATCGGTCCCTGATGCACATACTGGCGATGTTGCTACATATTTTCCACCAAAGCCAGTAACTAGATTGAAAATCTTTCGGTCGTCACCGGCGATCACCACGTCATCAAACATTTCTGTTGCCAGTGCAGCATCCCATACCCGCTGCAAAAGGGGTTTGCCAGCAAGGTAGACGAGCATTTTTTCTGGGAACCGCGTTGATGCCAGGCGTGCCGGGATGACACATACGATTTTCTGTTTAGTTTCCATATGAAATCCTTTGTTCAACTTTTACTTGTGGGCTAACCTGTTGTATAGTGACTATATCTGTCGGGAAATAGGTCTTATTGTATATCGTTTTATAAATTTAGGGAATCACATGGCAAGTGCCCATATTTTGATCAGTCAATCTGGAAGTATCAATGGTACCGTTGAACTGTCTGGCGCAAAGAACGCTGTGCTCGTTATCATCGCGTCACTCATTCTGACCGAAGGCAAATCGGTCCTTGAAAATGTTCCTGCCTCTGCCGATGTACAAAATATGATCAGCCTACTTTCCGATCTTGGCGCACACATCTCATTTGATATCGAGCGCGGACGGTTAACTGTTGATACCTCAACACTGAACTCATATGAAGTTAAACCAGACGTCATGAACAAAATGCGTGCATCAATTCTTGTTATGGGACCGCTACTCGCTCGTTTTGGCAAAGCAAAAGTTGCTATGCCCGGCGGATGCTTGATCGGCGCACGCCCCATCAATTATCACCTCCAAGGGTTCAAACACATGGGCGTTGCAATGGAAGAGCAGCCACCATTCTTGCATGCGACAATCAATGAAAAGCAACTCTACAGCCGCATCGTTCTTGAATATCCAAGCGTTGGCGCAACTGAAAACATCATGATGTTTGCTGCACTTGGCCGAGGTCAGACCGATATCATCAATGCCGCGCTTGAACCAGAAGTACTTGATCTTGTCGACATCTTGCGAAAAATGGGTGCTGATATCACCATCAACGACGGGCTCAATATCTATATCAAAGGTGTCCCAACACTCAAACCAGTCCATCATTCAATCATCCCTGATCGTCTTGAAGCTGGCGGGCTCCTGTTGGCCGCATGCATCACCAAAGGATCGATTACCCTTCCAACCGCTCGTCCAGACCACATGGACCTCTTTCTTGAAAAATTACGGGAGATGGGACATGAGATAGCCGTCACCATTGATCCTCTAACCAATAAACTTGCCCCAGGCATTACGCTCAGAGCAACGCACTTCCCTCGTGCAGTCAGTTTTAAAACAAATCCTTATCCTGGCTTCCCCACAGACCTACAGGCCCCTACAATGGCGCTGCTGTGCCTTGCCGATGGAACAAGCATTGTTGAAGAAACAGTTTTTGAAAATCGTATGATGCATGTCAGCGAATTACAAAAGATGGGAGCGCAAATCACTGTCGACCGATCAACTGCTACTATCCGTGGAGTCGAACAACTCTATGGCAGCGATGTGATTGCTAGCGATATCCGTGCATCGTGTGCGCTTGTTTTGGCCGGGCTTGCGGCTCAAGGAACAACGCGCGTTACTGGAATTCACCATTGGCGCCGAGGCTACGATAGCCTTGATAGAAAACTTAAATCCTTGGGATGTTCAATAGAAATCGTTGAAGAGTAAAAAAAATTATGTACTGTAGTTACTATCAAGCAACAGTTAATGTCGCAACAACGTGGTTTGTCACCGGCATTTTTCGTGCAGAAGAATGCATTGCGTTTGAACGTACTATCGAGAACTCCAATACACTTCTTGAATTTTTTGTTCCTGATTGTTACGAAGAACAATTTATCTTTACTATGCATGCACTTGTCGAGCGTGGACATATTCACACATTCACCAAACTTCCCAATCGCATGATTGATTGAACGCTAGATCAAGCCTTCAGCCTCCGCTCGTCCTGAGCGTGTCGAAGGATACGAGCGCTCATATGGTTCGACACGCTCACCATGAGCGGGAAGTTGAAATCTATGTACTGCAACAACCTTTTTCGCTACGCTAAGGGCGGACGAGTTACGCTTTTGCCTATCTTTTTTAACAGGAGACGCCTATGAAAAAAATATTTTTTGTCATGTTGTTCATGCTTGCCACCTTTACTACACCTGTCTTATGCAGCACAATCATGGTTATCGATCCAATTACTCACAGACCAGTGCTTAAAGAAGATGGCGCTGCAGGATCAGCCTCAATTCCTTTTCTTACCGATCAACAACCACAAACACCTCCGCCTCCACCGGAGCTAGCGCAAATGCCACAAATTTCATTTTCGCAGGCAACAAAAACAACTCCTCAACTCTTTTCATCTCAACCCTCTTTACCTGCAGGACCAGAGTTGCGCGGCTGCTTACGCATCGATGATTTTGACGACAAGATTCCTGAATTCAGAATTTGCTTCAATGGAAAAGAGGCCATGAGCAACCCGGAAGGTTTTTACTCGATCCCCCTTGGCGAAGACAAACAAGAAAATTTCTCACTCGTTATTTGTCGTAGCTTTAAACAACATTTTGATAAAGCAAACACCATCAAACATGTTTCACTTGTACCTGAAAAGGGTTACAAGTTTTACACCCTTAAAAAACGCGGATGGGGTAATGCATGGGTTCATGAAGAAGCCGCAATCAACAATAAAAATTTCACCATCCCCAACAACAGTATCGTCGTACTCATCCCACCAAAATATGTTGAACGCATTGAGCCATGGAACTTAAAACTTTCTCAAAATTATATTCCACTTCCCACCATCATTCTCAAAAAAGATTTTGTAGGTAAACAACTTGAACGCACTTCAGCAAAATCGCTTCTCTATTCACTCGATAAGACAGCATTTCATGAATCAATAAAAGAACTTCGTAAGGTTGATCAAAGCAACCCAAAGGTTTGTATTTCACTTGCTCAATAAGATATGTAAAAGCAAGAGGGAGGATCTGTAATATCGCAGATCCTCCCTCTTTTTAAACTACTTCCCGATTATTATCTAACCGTAAACTTAACGTACTTATCTAGAACTGCCTCTGTTTTGGTTATGGTCTTACCTTTTAGCCATTCGTCGGCCTTTTTAAGCGCTGACGCTTTAAGTATTGACTCAGATGTTCCCTTCTTTGGGCTGAATGATGTTTTTAATTCATTGTTTACATACACATCAATCTTTGCATATGGCGATGTTGGTGACGCTGTTGTTGTCGATGTGTCTTGCGCTGGTGTTTGAGCAGACTTGTCTGTTCCTGTACCGCCTGCCAGTGTAAACTTAACTGACGTATCTACAACGGCCTCTGTTTTGGTTATGGTCTTACCTTTTAGCCACTCATCAGCTTTTTTAAGCGCTGACGCTTTAAGTGTTTTCTCAGGTGCCCCCTTCTTTGGATAGAACGATGTTTTTAATTCATTGTTTACATACACATCAATCTTTGCATACGGTGATGTTGGTGACATTGTTGATGATGATGTTTTTTCTTGTGGGGTCACTGAAGTAAAGCTTATATCACTGAATGTAACCGATTCGTTTGCATCAAGTTTTCCTAACCCTACATATTGAATATCTGCAACTGACTGTCCAGTCAGACTAATAATTGTATTAGTTCCAACTGTCGTACCAGCTCCAAAACTAATTGCACTATCATCAACAAGACCCCAATATGGATTTGCATCGTCTGGACTGGTAACGCTAAAGGACACTTCTTTGCTGTCTCCTGCAGGAAGCTTCTTGATTGCAGCCTTTGTGTTCCCCGATCCTCCAAGAGATATCCAATACATTCCCTGCACATTTGCATTCGTTGGTGAAAGCGTTACATAGATATCATTTCCTGTTGCTTCAAAAGTAAATGCCCCTGAGCCCTTTGTTGGTAGTTTGTCGCTCTCTGAATACGTAATCGTTGCTCCTGAAATATTTTGCGCTACATAGTTACTAGCAGGTACCCCAACAACATTTTGTTGCACGCTTGCTGCTGCTGTAAGGCTGATAGTTCCAACATTCTCATCAGGAGTTCCCCAAGTTACTGTTTTTCCAGAAATATCTGAGGTAAATGTTTGCTGAATTGCGGCTTTGAGACTATCTATACGATTTCCATCTCCTAACGCACCATGGTTTGTGCTACTGCTGCGGGTATAAATTTGAGGCGATTTTTGCACTCCATTGATGCTAACGGTATACGCCTTAACTAATTCATCTGCTTTGTTTGTATCAAGTGTTAGGGCCGTGCCATCCGGAACCCTAAAGTCAATGCGCACGTTTTTGTACATTATCGCAAACGCGAAGGTCCTACCGTTATCATTTGTTTGGCTAGTTGGCCTTGTTGGTGTTCCCCACCAAGCACATCTGGTTGCCGCTTCTGCGGGTATTGACACGTTGCCATTGCTATCAAAGATACTTGTTACAGGTTGATTTGATGACTGGCTCTCAAACCCATACCATGCTGCTA
>JBAYHB010000040.1:0-10308 GCA_041666365.1 Candidatus Babeliales bacterium
AGATACATGTCTTCTTATTCATGGAATTGGAACTGATATGATTTCAGATGCAATATGTAATATAATTCGAGGTCCTTTGATTAGCTATACCCATGATATGTGCAAATACTATGATATTCCAATGGAACCAGAATCATACGTTCACCGTATTGGCCGTACAGGTCGTGCAGGTAAAGCAGGTAAAGCAATCAGTTTTGTAGCGAAGAAAGACTTTTATAAATTCAATATCATCAGACGTTTTACGCAAGTAAACATTATGATGCAGCAAATTCCATCAGCGCGCCAAGCGCGTGAATCACAGGCCGACAAGCTTGTTACGCGTGTTAAAATGAGCATTGATAAAAAGGATTATGGACATTACGCTCCAATAGTTGAAAAGCTTCTTGCTCAAAATCATTCAGCAGTTGATGTTGCATCAGCTTTGTTAAAGATGGTTTCAGAGACAACACACAAACAATTTTAGTTTGTAGTTGATGAGTTAGAAGGGGATCAAGAATAAAATTCTTGATCCCCTTTTTCTTTTGAAGCAACGTTGTTTGTTATAAAATTAAACACCACTTATTACGTTTATTTTTTTCTTCATTTTCATCTAAAATTTTTGGTGGCTTAGTAGGATCCATGGAGTATGAAATCTTTATTTCATGCCCTAAGATAGCGTTGACAGGTATTTTAAGTTCCTCTGGGAATTTCAAGAGCCAATATGCCATTTCCTCGTTTCCAAGGAGATCGAGGTGACCAGGATGAATTTCTGCTTTAGGAGGTTCGAAGGTTTGGTCGATAGCGGGGACATGAACGTCAGTTTGTACCTCAAAGTGAACACTTATATTGGCGATTGTTTCTTGGAGTGGTACCTTCCTAGTTCCAATAAGCGGCGCAACGAAATCCCCATTTGAGTAATAATTAAAATACCCCTGAATAACATTTTTGTTGTAGGCAAAAACGCCGATGTCGTTGGGAGTTCCAACCGTAATAAGTCGTATTTTCAGATTTTTATGAATTGGGAGATATCCAAATAACTTTTCTTTGTAGGCCTGAATCTCTGCAAATGCCTCTCTCCATGTCTGTTCAATCTCTGCAAGATATCTTTGCGTTACTTCTTCTTTTACAAAATCTAGAAGATGCTCCAGCTCTTGGGCACTATACATTTTAACGCTCGGTTCTACAATTTTTTCTGGTCCTTGCCAGCTGCGCAGAAGAAGGAGTTCTCCTTTGTTGCACTGAAAACTATTGGGACCGTTTTTTATAAGGTTTTTTATAAAGTTCCGCAGTTCTTCGGCTAGAGTTTCTTTTGAACCAAGATCCTTGTTGGCTGGATCGATGAGGTTGCATGCACAACGCCACAACTGGCCTCCCAAGCTGTGGCCAATGAGAACGATAGGAAGATCATTTGGCTTTTTCATTTCATAGGCAGTATCTAAAAGAAAAATTGCAAATTTTTTAGCTCCATCAATTCGTTCATGAGGATGTAGCCCTGCAAAGTATCCTGCGGGATCATTTTTTTTATGCCATTCTACGTTTTGGTAGCGGAATCCTTTTTCTGCAGCACTTTGGGCAAGGATTTGTACATAGCGACTGTCTTTGTACCAATCTGTTTGTTCTTGTAGTGCTCCCATGCCCTTGCCCATGAGGACGACTCCTTGGGCGTTGTTGGCTGGCTCTAGCACCATCGCCGCTTTTTCTTGTTGACAGAGCATCACCACGGCAAACACCAGCGTTTGCATCAAACGCTTCATCGCAATCATAAACATCCTTTCTTTCTGAGATAAAGAAGACACCTACCGTTGACGGGGAATCTACAGTGGGTGGTTTTGACAAGTCAATAAACTGGAAAATTAAAAATTATCAGGCGATTTCGGAGCTGTTTGTGACGAACAAAATAGTTGACGAAGAGGCCATCCTGTACTACATTTCAAAAGTGATTCTGGGGGTGTAGCTCAGTTGGTAGAGCGCTTGCCTCGCACGCAAGAGGTCAGCGGTTCGACTCCGCTCATCTCCACCAGAATTTCAAGGGGGTTTTCTGAAATATTCATAGAGGTGTAGCTCAGTGGTTAGAGCATCCGCTTCACACGCGGGGGGCCAGCGGTTCAAATCCGCTCATCTCTACCATATTTTCTATTTGAATTATGATTGACAAATATTCGCGATAAAATAGAATAAAAGGACGGCAACTTCTGTTTGGGTGGGAAGTGCTATTAGGAATGATTCAATTTTTAAAATGGAGAGACTTCTATGAAACTTATTTCAGGTTTGAGGGGTGTGTTAACTCTTTTTCTCATCAGCTTTTCTATGAATATGTTTGCAGATCAAATGGCTGCTGAATCGATGTATGAGTTGATTAGCAAGGCAAATCTTCGGTCATTGCCAAAAAAAGAAGAAAAAAAGAGGAGCGATGAGTCGCTTTCTATTACCACAGTTAACGATCCGTACGCTTTTTATGAGCAGCAAAAAGAGGAAAATTTTAAACCATCTCCCTATGATATACGTCAGCAGGCATTTGGGTTGCTCCAGAAGGCAGATAAAAATGGCGTCAGCCGCCTTGCCACGCCTATCATTGATACAACGACCTGGGGAGATCTGAACCTTTTATCAGGTAGTGAAAAACATCCTGAAATCTACCTGGGGAAGATTATTGATCGTACGAGCACTGAGATTGGTAGAGCGTACTTTCTTTCGCAACTTGCTCAACCAACAGATGATCTCGCGGTCCTTACCCAGCGGCAAGAGCTTGCCCGCTATTGGGTAAACTTTCCTAAAGAGGCGGCTATGGTTGATGGTATTCTCACGTCGATGGTTCAGGGGGAAGCACAAATGCTTCTTTTTGGTAAGTCGTTTGGAATTCTGCAGGCAGTTAGAGATAATTATTGTCAGTATTCTCTGTTGGGGCCAATTAATGACGCTATGAACAATGATGAAACGTTTTTGGACATCGTTTCTGGCGTGAATAAAACATTTTTATATCCTGATGCCGCCTACCATGTCGCCTTATCGTTATTTTTCATTTCGTTTGCAGTACTAAAATTTCACTCTCAAATTACGGGTGATGGAAAACTTTATAAAACCCCTGAGGATAAAGAACTTTCGCTTAAAATGTTCAACCCATTTGGTGCCGAGTTTGAGCCAAAAGAAGTGAAAGGTACGTTTGTACGCCAAGCGGATAGCAGCTTTTCAATGGATGGGATTTCATGGCGGGTTCTTGCTAATATTTTTCCCTGTCTTGCGGGCTTTATAGCATTAAAGATTGCAGGCAAAATAATTTTTACCGCAGATGATTACCTTAAAACGAAGCATTTAAGTTCGTTATGGATGAAGCTATTGCATGAAAAAATTAGACATCTTGCCTGTTATGTAAAACAAATGCGTAGAATATATACGATGGCCTCTGCCCGTCCTGATTTACAAAAACGGTTGCGTTATTTTAATCAAATCCATGCATTCTTTACCTCTCAAGATAAAGACTTACAACATCTATTAAGCATTTTGGAAACGGCGACGTTTGATGGGCCTGCAGAATTCTTCTTTCATGAGGGGCGTGTGCTGGTTGCCTACAAGTTGTTACTTGAGCAGCCTATTCAAAATCAATTTGCTTGTGCGGCAATGAGCATTGCCGAAATTGATGCGTCACTATCGGTGGCCAAATTAGTTAATGAATTTAAAGACCAACCGGTTCGTTATAGTTTTGTTGATTTTACACAAACCGCGACACCGTGCGTTGACATTGGTGAATTCTGGAATCCATTTGTTGATCCCAACGTTGTTGTTCCCAACACGCTTAAGCTTGGTGCTGATTTTAATTGTGCCAATATTGTGGTTACGGGACCAAACTCAGGCGGCAAATCGACGGTGCTTAAAAGCATCGCGCTTGCATTGGTCATGGGACAGAGTTTGGGAATCGCTCCTGCAGCTAAAGCATCGATGACGCCGTTTCATTATGTTGCAACGTATATGGGTATTACCGATGATATTACCGACAAGGCATCGCTTCACCAAGCAGAGGTTGATAGGGCTACAAGGATGGCAAGTATGATTGATCATATGCCCCGCGATCAGTTTAGTTTTGTTATGTTTGATGAACTGTTTAATGGAACAAATCCAAATGAAGGTACATCGCTTGCGTATGCTACCGCCGAAGTGCTTGGCAAGATGCCTCACTGCGTGAGTATTATTGCTAGTCACTATCCGTATATTACCATGCTTGAATCAAAAACAGGCCGCCATAAAAATTATCGCGTATCAGTTGATGAGACACGAGATGTAATAAAGCGTCACTATAAACTTGAACCGGGAATCTCTCACCAGCAAATAGGTATCAAAGTTGCGCGCGAACGAGGCTGTAGTGGTGCTATCATTGATAGGGCCGAGGAAGTTCTTGAAGAGTTGAAAAATCAAAAAAAATAAAAAGACTTATTCTGATCGATAAAGCGATGTTTGTAGTTGCGAATGCTCAAGCGTTGCTTTTATCACATTTGCACAATCGATAGAGCTGATTGGGGCATCTTTTCTTACCCCCTCAACGATTATTGTATTCGTGGTTTTACATGGGCGTCGTAATGTGTTGTTTGCTCGCATCAGGGCGATGGTGGGTATATCCAGGGCACCGGCCAAATGCATAACCGACGTTTCAACAGAAATGACCAGATCGCTGATGGAAATAAATGCTGGAAGTTGAAAGAAGTTGAGATCAGCAGAAATAATGTGAGTTTGCGTCAGCGCATAACGATATGCCATCTTTTTTACGGTACGTAGCTCTTTGGGCGTTGTGTTGATCAGAAATGTTATATCGTTCCATTGATCTCTTTGTTTGATTGTTTGTATTAGTTCAAAAACATTTTTTAATGGCCATGACTGTTTGTTATTTTTTGCGCACGCATTGATCAGGACAACGCGCGTAAATATGTTCCTTTTTTTACTTATTTCCCATTTTAAAAACTGTAGTTTCGCATAAAGTAGCCACGAGCGTGGGATAACGACAAAGGGCTTACGCTGCTTTTTGGGTACATCAACGCCAAAAAGTTGTTTGAACCATGCGGCGTATACGTCAGAGATATGATCTTGTGTCGCTGGAGTGTAGCTGTAGGTGCCATTGATTTTTTTTAGGAGTGCCCGTTCAAAAAGATGGCGATAGGGTTTATAGTTTTTCTTCTGTGCAACAATGAATGCTTGAGCGTTTATTGCTTGGGCACGCTTGATAGAACTGTAAATCTGGCGACTGGCAAGTGAGACGATAATGTCGTACTGCTCAAGTTGAGCTTGTTTGATTGATTTTTTTACAACGAATGGTGAGTAGGTTTCAGTATATAGTTTGTTGATAAAGGGACATGCTCTAAGCCAGTCAAACAGAATATTCTTTTTTATAGAGTTCCATCGCCAAAAGCAATAGGTTTGTTCCGGTTCCTCGATCCAGAGGTCAATGGCAAGATGAGGGTACGCCTGTTCGAACGCCACGAAATAGTTCTGGAGGTAGGTAAAAGTACTCGTCGTCAGGTGCGCGACAAAAAGTATTTTTTTTGACGACGTAAGAAGATGCTCAGGTACTACGTGCTCCGCCATGAATGTCCTAGATGCTTAAATGATGTTTTGTACTTGTTCGCGTGCTTTTTCCAGTTCAACCTTGATATCAATGCCCATTGAGCTGATATCAAAATGTGAGCTTTTAGCCATGAGTGTGTTTACTTCGCGTAGGAGTTCTTGCAAGATAAAATCAAGCCGTTTTCCTTTGTCGACCTGATTAATGCCGAAATAATGTTTAACGTTTGCTAAGTGACTTTTGAACCGTGTAATTTCTTCGTGAATGTCGATTTTATTGAGCGTTGCATAGAGCTCATCAAGACGATCTTTTGCTGTTTCATCACCTTCTTGTGCAGGGACAAGGTAGTGCTTTGTTTCTTCTTTCTTTTCGCTCATGATGCTTTCGAAAAGAGTCTCAATACTTCCAATTCTTTGCTCGCACGTATTAAAAACGCCCGCCAGATCGCGTTCAAGCGCTTTGCCTTCTTCGATGCGCGTAGCCGTTAAGTTATCAGCCGCCTTGGTGACAAGGGCCATGATTGCTGCTTCGTCAGCGGCGTGGAGCGAGCCTTTTTCGCTGGTAAACACGTTGGGAAGTTGCATAAGATCGGTGATTGAGATTGCACCGGGCAGATTGGCATGAGCTTTGATGTGTTCGGCGGCGGTAAGATAACCCTGGGCAACTTTGAGCGAAGGAATAATGGTTTCCAAGATATCATTGCCACCGTCAAAACGAATAGTTAAAAAAATACGACCGCGCAGTAACTTTTTCTGTAGTACGGAGATGATGTTTATCTCCATGTGGTTCATTGTGCTTGGAAGTTTACAGATCACTTCAAAGAAACGTCCGTTAATCGATTTAAGTTCGATCGACAGCGCACATGTTTGTCCGTCATGTAATTTCAGCGGTGCGGTCAGACTGTTATATCCGGTCATACTTACAAGCACGTTTTCTCCTTAGTTACTGATGTTTGCGTAGACGTTTTGGACGTCGTCAAGATCATCAAGTGATTCGAGTAATTTTATAACTTTTTCTTCTTGGGTTGCATCCGTGAGTGGGATCGAATTTTTTGGTACCCATTCTGTTTGAGCTGACGCAACTTTAATGCCCAGACCTTCAACCGCTTTTTTTACGGTATCAAGGTCTTGCTTTTTGCAGATGACAGTAATATTCCCGTCACCAACGGTAATGTCGTCAACATTGTAGTCGAGTAATTTTTCAATCAGATCGTCTTCGCTCATGGTGCTTTCAGCATTGATAACGCCTTTTTGTTCAAACATCCAAGAGACAGCACCTGTTTCTGCCAAATTGCCGCCCATTTTAGTAAAGACGTGGCGTAAGTCAGAGACGGTACGGTTTTTATTATCGCTCAATGTTTCAATAACAACGGCGGTACCGAATGGACCATATCCTTCGTACGTGAAAGCTTCATAATTTGCGCCTTCCAATTCGCCGGTGCCTTTTTTGATTGCGCGGGTGATGTTGTCTTGAGGCATGTTGACTGCTTTTGATTTTTCAATAATGAGGCGTAAGCGGGCGTTGCCACTTGGATCGCCTCCGCCTTCGCGGGCGCAGACAGTGATTTCGCGAATAAGTTTTGTGAAAATTTTACCGCGCTTTGAATCTTCTTTTGCTTTTTTATGTTTAATCGTTGACCACTTCGAATGCCCTGACATAGCGACTCCTCGTGCTTGCTTTAGAGACCTATTTTCCCTTTTAAAACTTATCAACCATCCTACCGGCTTTCATTTATTTTGTCGATACGCGGGCAAGTTTTTTGCTTTCTTGACTGTGGTGTGACGATTGCACTATTCTGGCCCGGTAGGAGTTTGGTAGGTATTTTTTAAGAGGAGTTTACTATGAATGCTTTGATTAAATACGCAACAGAGGGTATCGGCACGTTCTTTCTTGTTTTGACCATTTGTTTAAGCGGGCATCCGCTTGCTGTTGGCATCATCTTTATGGCGTTGATCTATATCGGAAAAAGTATTTCAGGCGGACATTACAATCCAGCGACAACATGTATTGTTTGGCTTGGCAAGGGAATTTCACTCGTTGATACGGTTGGGTATGTAGTAGGACAACTTGTAGGCGCTTTTATCGCAGCCGGCCTCTTTAATATCTTATCCGAGCGAACCTTTTATCCTATTCCTTCAGCAGAAATTTCTCTATGGCAGCTCATGCTTGTCGAATTGCTTTTCTCATTTATTTTTTTCATGGTTATTTTGGTTGTCCAGGATGCCAAATCAGGACTTGAGCAACTTGATGGAATCATTATCGGTTTTACATTGTTTGCGCTCATGCTGACGCTTGGATCAATTACCGGTAGTACATTCAATCCAGCGGTTGCAATCGGAACAAGCCTGTTTGACCTTGTTCGCGGTGGTGGCTTTGGCCTACGACACATCCCGCTCTACACACTTGCTCCAATTGCCGGCGCTGCATTAGCATTTATTACACATAAAACAGTACTTAACCAACGTTAGAAGTTTGTGGTAGATGCTGATAAGTCTTGATTAAATGCCTTTAGTTGAGTGGTAGTGTGTTGCGGTGAAGAGTAGCTTCTTGTTCTGCTGAGAGTTGAGGTAATTGCTTTAACGCTGAGAGTAGCTGTCAAGCAAAATTTCTCCTGTAGAACATTCTGGCCGTCAGCATCGCTTGATACTTCACATATTTTACTTATAGTGCAATCACCGTCGATGCTATTGGAAAAATTACGCAGCTCTTTAACTTCACATGAAAAACCACGGTTTTCTTCGTAACGTGCATTTCTGATGTTAACGAGCCAAATGCCGTTGTAAGACTCTTCATTGAACAAGGCAAGTGTTCCAATAAAAAAGATAAGGCTTACTTCATCATTGATCCGAACCTCTATTTCTGGTTTTGTTGGCGAATATAACTTGTTATCCTTTAACAAGCCGATTGCTTGTTTATATTTTGTTAGTTCGCAGTAATTGCCGACCTTACATGTTTTGCCTGGCTCAATTGTTAAATCAAAAGGGATAGTTGAAAAGTGAATGGAAATTGGGGCTGTAGTACAATTTATGATGCTTTCAATAAGGTAATTATCTGATGACTTCTGCCTGGTAAAGGCTCCATGGAGTGTTGGGGAAGCGCACCCCCCCAAAAATATCAGAAAGATAAAAAAAGATAGCGTGTTCTTCATAATAGCATCCCCCTTATAAGACAAGATTTTCATAGATCTTTTCCCACAATGTATAGCCTTTGCTTGGCACCATTTTAGGACTGGCGACCAAGCAAAAGCAACACTTTATATATTTGTAGTGGCTACCATACGCTTGTGATGATGGTGACCAAGAAAGTTATAAACACAGGGATCTTGATGAGTCGTACACCAAACATTTGTTTCCCGATGGTCAGTCCAGAAAGGACGATAAGCGCTGGGTAACAAATTCTGACGATAGGATCTATGGTTTCCATGATGCCCTTAAACCCAAGGTTAGCCATGATGCCGCTCATAACAATGGTGATGCTCAGGGCAGCCAGGTAACCGATGTTTCCACCAAAGAGATCATTTCTGAGGTAATCAGCAAACACGGTCGAAATACCAATCGCTGTGGCCAGACATGAAATACCGACCGTGATGTTGGCGATCATACCAAGTTGTGGTCCAAGAATGAGCGGAGCGAGGACGTTGATGAGTTCATAGCGGTCTGCATGCATCAGGTAAGGGGCATTGTAGGCGGCGACCAAACAAAAACCAATGTACATTGACCCGAGTAGAGTGGCGCAGATTGCGCCCGCTTTCAGACCAACAATGGCGATGGCTTTACTATCAAGTACGTCAGCTGAATGTTTTTTTATGCTGGCGATTATAAGGCCGGCAAAAAAGATGCTTGATATTAAATCGAGCGTTCCATACCCACCGAAAAGTCCTTTAGAAAAAGCATGCGAACAGCTGAGGGATGACACGGGGAGTGTATGCAGCGAACAGAGTCCTTTGACAATGATAGCAATCAAGAGCGTCAACTTGATGGGGCCGAGGTAGGTCCCGAGAATATCAACGACACCGCTACGTTTGATGGTAAAGGCAAAGATAACAAGTGCTGCAATGACGCTAAAAAGCATGATGCTAACGCCAGGCAAGTAATGTTTGGTTGCCGCATATGATGTTGCAATGCAGCGTGGAATACAGCCAAAGGGGCCGAGCAAAATCATGCCGATGAGCGTAAGCAGTGATCCTGGAACATAGCCAAGCCTGCCCAAGAGCTTTTTATAGTCGCCATCAACAAGCATGGTGGCAATCATGCCGGCAAGAGGGATTGCAACTGCACCAAGCAAAAAGCCTGTCAATGCAAACCCGACTTTGTCGCCGGCATCTTTACCGATTGCAAGAGAAAGAACGATATTGCCCGAGCCAAACAGCATGGCAAACATAGCAATACCGGCAGAAAGTATACGTGAGTTTTTCATAGTAATCCTTATAAAGGACTGCCGTGCGAGCCTTTCTGCATCGATTAAAAACGATGATTAAACCAAGACACAGGTAGTAATCGAGCGTAAGCAAGCGCAAGCAGTTAACGTTTTAGTTTGTTATAACGTTGGTTAAATTATTAGTTCGCTTTACGCCAGTAATTACGCTGCATCGTTTGTTTATTACAAATTCGATAATTCGTGTGTGCCGTATTCATATGGTGATTATTATGAGTGCGTTGAGTGGAAAAATGGGAAATAATAGAGGTAATAAAATAGGAGATAATGGAATTGAAAGAAGAGAAGAAAGAAGTTGATGTGGTCAACGAACGTGACGCACAGAAAGAGAATGAAGAACGTAGAGGAAG
>JBAYHB010000041.1:0-10039 GCA_041666365.1 Candidatus Babeliales bacterium
CATTTGCCTGGGTCCCCGCCTTCGCGAGGACGACTAAATTAAGTGGCTGTTTCGAATATTTTGTCTATAGATTCTCATTATTGTTTTCTAAAATGGTAGCCCGCTTGTAACTAAAGTCAAAAAAAGAAGACCCTGCAGACTTACGGTATCTTTCCCATTTGTAAGTTCTGTGGTACATTGAAAAGAAACGTGGAATGGGATTACCCGTAATACAAAGGAATAGCTATGGTTACCTGGCGGTCTTTCTATGCGGACTCTGAACTAGCAAAAAATAGTAAGCAAGTCATCAAATCGATCGGTGTCGTTTTTGGTGATATCGGCATAAGCCCTATCTATACCCTTATGGTAATTTTTGAAACACTGCCAATAACGCCTGCTAATGTTTTCGGGGTTGTCTCTCTTATAATCTGGACCCTTACCTTGCTCGTCACCCTCCAATACGCCTGGCTTGCGATGAGCCTCGGAAAAAAAGGCGAGGGAGGCACTATCGTATTACGCGAGTTGCTTGTCCCGCTTCTGAAATCTAAACATCACATTAAATTTGTTACGTTCTTGTCATTTGTTGGCATCGCCCTCTTTTTTGGTGATGGCGTTATAACCCCTGCCATGAGTATCTTAAGTGCCGTTGGAGGTATCCCCCTTATCCCAGGTCTTGCGGGAATAGGTCCTAAAGTACTCATTCTCATCGCCTGCATTTTTACCGTCTTTTTATTTGTCTCTCAACAAACAGGTACCGAAAAAATTTCGATCGCTTTTGGCCCCTTAATGGTCGTATGGTTTGTTGCACTTGCTGTCTCCGGATTTTTTGGCATCTTGCACCATCCAGAAATTCTCCATGCGTTTGATCCACTCTATGCCTTACAGTTTATTGTGCACCACGGCTTTGCATCATTTTTTGTTCTTTCCAACGTTGTTCTTTGCGCCACCGGCGGTGAAGCTCTTTATGCCGACATGGGTCATCTTGGCAGAAAACCAATCATTCGCGCATGGTACGTTGTTTTTATCGCTCTTGCCCTCTCATATCTCGGCCAGGGAGCTTATCTACTCGATCATCCCCAAGCACACCAGATCCTTTATGAAATGTTTTTTTCTCAAGCGCAACCGTTATATATTCCCCTACTCATCTTAAGTCTGTGTGCAACCGTCATTGCCTCTCAATCAATCATTAGCGGCATCTTTTCTGTAGTATACCAAGGCATCACAACCAACATCATTCCGATGTTCAAGGTCGATTACACTTCAAGCAGACTGCGCTCACAGGTCTATATAGGATTTATAAACTGGACACTTTTGATAGCAGTACTCGGCATGATCGTTTTCTTTAAGCAAGCGTCAAATCTTGCCAATGCCTATGGCTTTGCTGTTACCGGTACTATGGCGTTGACAGGTGTTATGATGACCTGGATCTTCTTCTTGCGTCGTAGTCTATTCAAGGCGGCAAGTGCATTCTTTTTGACACTCACCAGCATAACTTTTTTTCTTTCAAACATGTGTAAAATTCCCGAAGGTGGTTATTGGTCAATCATCATTGCCATGATCCCCCTGAGCGTCATGCTTATTTATACTCGAGGGCAAAAACGGCTCGTACGTTCCTTGCAACCAACCCCGCTCGAGGATTTTTTACATCGCTACACCACGACAGCTGCCGCTACAGGAAAAATTCGTGGCACTGCCCTCTTTTTTATACGCGATATAAAAGCAATCCCTCCTTATGTCGTACAAATTATGTTCAAGAGCAATATTATCTACGAAGACAATATCATCGTTTCTGTTATCACCCGCGACGACCCGTTCGGCGTTATAGGTTTTTTTAAAGGATCGCTTGCGCCCGGGTTTCGTATTTTTGAAATCCACATGGGATACATGGAGATGCTTGATATCGAAAAAATTCTTCAAAACGCTGGCATTCAACCTAAAGTAATCTTTTACGGCATGGAAGAGATCGTCACTAAAAACATTATCTGGAAGATCTTTTCGTTTATCAAACATCTTGCCCCATCGTTCGTCCAATTCTATAAACTCCCTGCACATAAACTTCATGGCATCGTTACCCTCATTGAGATCTAAAAGCAACTCATTCGCCTTGTCAGAAATCTAACTATTTGCAAAAAAGCACACCACTTCGCTACGCTTGTAACAGTGTCGTATCGTTTCGGTTGTAGGAGAAGGAGATGTAGATGAGACATTCGAATATGTTTCTCGTTGCAGGACTCGTTGGGCTGATCGCTATCGTAAGTAATGATGGCATCAGCGCTCGCGGAGGTCACCATGGTGGCGGCGGAGGCCATCGTGGTGGTGGAGGTTGGCATGGGGGTGGACACCGTGGCGGAGGCGGCCATGGAGGACATCGCTTTAGTGGCGGTGGGCACCATGGAGGAGGACGCCGCTTTGCTGGACATCACGGAGGTCATGGTCGCAGAGGATTCAGTCATGGATGGCGTGGTAGATCGAGAGGCTGGTGGAGTTCTTATTGGTTCTGGGCACCGTTCTGGGTAGGAGGCTTCTATTTCCTCGATCCATTTAATCCATTTTGGGGAACGCCTGTCCAAGCTTCATTCGGCTTTGAATTTGGCAATCCCTGGTTCTATCCTCGCTTTGGTATTTGGCATCACCGCGGTTGGAATAGCTGGTACTACCCATGGAACAGGTGCTGGTACTATCCAAGCCTTTCATATTGGCACTACCCTTCATATGGCTACTCGGTCTACTACGATCGAACACCTATCGTCCAAGAAGGTATTACCTACCGATCACTGCTGGTTGAAAATACTGAAAGCGTACCTATGTACTACGCGGTGTATTGGACACCAAAAACTAAGGTTGTTGGACAAGACGTACGCCTCTACCAACTCACGCAACCTGAACTGATCAAGGGAAACAGCAAAACAAAGATTCTGGTGCCTCAAGCAACCTCAAAACGAGATCGCATTGTTATCATGGCAAAAGATAGAAATGACCTAAAGGAACAACTTTCAAAAGATGCCACCGATAACAATAATGTCGTTATTCCCGTTGATAATAACGAGAAAGAACGTATTGCTGGCGACAACGACGCATACAATACGGTCAGAGAAGTCGACGTGACAGAACGCGATGCAGAGCAACTAAGCAACGTGCAAAATAAGGTAAATAAAGTTGTTAAGCAAAAAGAGAATATGACGGCTATTGAAGAGAAGATTCAGGCCGCTGGTGACAAATATAAGAAAGAACAACCAAAAGAATCAGCATCAAAACAGCCCGCTGGTACTCCAGTCGTAGAGGTAAAATAGTCAATTCAAATTGACAACGGGCGTGGTTGATTGCTCAACCACGCCCGTACTTACTATCAAAAGAAATGGTTTTTTAGTCCAAATCCTCAAAGAAGAAGTTCAATTCAATCGCTGCATTTTCAAGCGAATCAGAACCATGCGTTGCGTTTTCGCCCACATTGGTACCAAAAAGCTTACGTAATGTTCCCGGTTCCGCCTTGACAGGATCAGTTGCTCCCATCAAATCACGCCAGGCTTTGACAGCTCCCTCTTTTTCAAGAGCCAGCACGACAATCGGCCCTGATGACATAAACGAAACCAACTCTCCAAAGAACCCACGTTCCTTGTGCACGGCATAAAATTCTTCTGCCTGCTCATTGTCAAGGTGGATCTTTGCGAGCCCAACGATAGAAAAGCCTTCTTGCTCAATGCGGTCAATGATTTTGCCAGTATTAAGTGCTTTGACTGCATCGGGCTTGATGATCGCGAGTGTACGTTCCATCATGATGTTACTTTCCCTCTTTGTCGTCGGTTTCTTTTTTCATCTTAGCAGCGTGATCTGCCAATGCCTGTTGTAAGCTGCCTTTGACAGAATCCTTTGATTTCTTCACTTCAACAACTTCGTCATAACGTTCTTCACGTTGTCTACGTGGAGCTTGTTCTTGACGTTCACGTACTGGACGTTCTTGACGCTCTTGACGTTGGCCTTCTTGCTGCTCGTTTGCAACTCTTGGTTGCTCTGGACGTTGTTGTTGTTCACGTGCTGGACGTAGGCTCAAACCAAGCTTACGCTCTTCTGGGCTTACCTTAATAACACGGAATTGTGCTTTTTGACCGATTTGAAGTACATCTTCAACTTTGGCAACTTCACTTTCTGATAGCTCAGAAATGTGTACCAAGCCTTCAATGCCTGTATTCATCTTAACAAAGGCACCAAAACTGGTGATCTTTGATACGGTTCCTTCAACCATTTCGCCAAGCTTGTATTCGTTGGCAACGTTGGTCCAAGGGTCTTTATCAAGTTGTTTGATACCAAGAGAGACTTTGCGGTTTTCAGCATCGATCGCAAGAACGATAGCTTCAACTTCTTCGCCCTTCTTGTAACGGTCACTTGGATGTGAAACGTGATCTGTCCACGAGATATCTGAAATATGGACAAGTCCGTCAACACCTTCAAAGAGTTGTACAAACAAGCCGAAGTCGGTGATGTTGCTGATTTTGCCTTTGATGCGTTCGCCAATCTTGAAGCGTTCTGCAACAAGTTTCCAAGGATCTGAGCTCATTTGTTTGACGCTCAAGGACATACGACGATTGTCCTTGTCCAAGGCGACAACGAGTGCATCAACTTCTTGTCCAACAACAAAATGTTTTGCCAAGTGGTTAATACGTTCTGTCCATGAGATCTCTGAAATATGGACCAAGCCTTCAACGCCCTTTTCGACTTCAATAAACAAGCCGTAATCGGTAATGCTTGAAATGCGCCCTTTAACTTTGCTGCCAACAGGGAAACGTTGATCAACATTTTCCCATGGGTTAGGCGTAAGTTGCTTCATACCAAGAGAGATCTTCTCATGCTGTTTATCAAATGAAATGACTTTAACAGTGATAAGATCGCCGATCTTTACCATTTCGCTTGGATGAGCTATGCGGCCCCATGACATATCGGTGATATGCAAGAGTCCATCAATTCCGCCAACATCAACGAACACACCGTAGCTGGTAATATTCTTGACGGTTCCTTGAAGTACTTGACCATCGGAAATGGTATCAAGTGCACGTTTTTTATCTTCATAACGTTGTTCTTCAAGATATTTACGACGGGAAATGATAATGTTTCCGCGCTTTTTATTAACTTTAAGAATTTTGCAGGTAACCTCTTGACCAACAAACTGGTCGAAGTCGGATACACGCTGCGTATCAACTTGTGATCCAGGAAGGAATGCTGGAATACCAACGTCAACACTAAGTCCGCCTTTGACTTTATGCGTGACAATACCGCGAACAGGTTCATCTGTTTCTGCAAGCTTAGTGATATTATCCCACGCTTTAAGTGCTTTAGCTTTTTGGTATGAAAGAATAACTGCGCCGTTTTCATCTTCGAGTTTATCGAGAATAACTTCGATTTCGTCATTGATAGCTATTTTTTTAAGTTCGAAATCGGAGAATTCGAAATGAGGAATCAGTCCATCAGACTTATAATCGATGCTTACAAGCACGCCGCTGTTGTCTTTTCCAACAACTTTACCGGTGACGACTTTACCTGTTTGGAAACGGGAAGTCATATCATCGTATAACTGGGCAAGCTCGGTTTTTTGCGTATCGCTCAGTTGAAATACTTCGTCGATAAGCTCCAAACTCGAAATAAGAGATGGTTTTGATTCGATAGATTTGTTAGTTACCATAGATTTCTTTCTTCGCCGCCAAACATCTACGATGCCCGCAAGCGCTGTTAAAGGGTTACACCTAAACGCACAAGAAGCGGTAACATGCCCTTGCGCAAAACAATACATTGAACAGGAGAATAGCAGAAAAATGCCCTAGAATCAAACAAAAACTGCCCGCAAGACACACCGTTTCAGACTGCAACAGGCGCCTTTAACGTGCCTTTGATGGTAAAAGGATAGGCAGGACTGTTGCCCATTTTCTTTGCATGATGCTCTCGTGGTGCCGCAAGCTCAATATGCTCTACCAAATCACATGCAAGCAGCGCAGAAAAAAACACCGCTATATTTTTCTCATTGTGCGCTTTGCCCTCTAGAATAAAGGGAGTCGTACGTATCTTTTTTTTATTCTTATCTTTTGGATCTTTTACGTTCCTTGCCGGAGCATGACTATCGTGCGCTTGTTTTTGCTGGGTAAATTCAAGTTTTTCAATCCAGCAATCGTTAGGAATATTGGCAACAACATCGGCAATAAATCCTGTCAGCAGCTGGTTACGTGTACGTGATTTTGTGGCTATTGTATCAAAAAGCACCTCAGCTTTTTGTCGCTTGATAAGGGGAGCTTGTTGTTTGTCCTGATCTTGCAAGCTTTTGATAGTATCCTGCAATGAAAGGGCAGCCCGTTTAGCCTGAGTCAGCCCGGACGTAAGATGGACTGCATACCATCCCAAACAACCCCCTAGAACTGTTACCGCAAAGCATATACCCATTACCCATGGGATAATTGGTTGATACACCGGCGGACGAAAAGGGGCTAAGTAATCCTTTTGCATGGCTGAACAGCGTTGCCCATTTTTTTCAGCAGGTGACTGATCAGTAATCAGGTCAATAATCCATCCAAGGTTACTAAGCATCAGCGCAATCTGGAGTGTCACTAACGAGCGCTCGTCGCTGCTTTTACCCGCAAGTGCTGGATAGCAAACCACTACATGCGGGTTTGCGCCAACAAATGGCGCCGTTAATTTTTGTAGCTGCTTGGCAAGATTAAATGGTTGATAAAAGCGACCGTCACCGACATCATAGGGGCTCAGCGCGATCGCTACCGGAGGATGTGTGCCAATGATCGCTACGACTGATGATTGAGCGATCTCTAGATAGATAGTTGACGCCACATCCATCGACTCTCCTTTGAGCAAAGACCGTATACTACTCAACGCTTTCAACAAATGCTACTGACATAACCTCTTCAAGGGTTGTGATCCCCTCGGCAACGCAACGTAGGCCATCATCCACAAGCAATGTCATACCATCAGCTATTGCTTTTTGCTTAATAACCGTTGCATCAACTCGCTGGACAATCAATTTGGCTATTCCATCATTGACTTCCATAACTTCAAAGATAGGCGTTCGGCCTCGATAGCCAGTATTAAGACATTCATCGCATCCAACAGGCTTATAAAATGTTGTTTTTTTAACAACTTCAGGAGAAAGTTCAGCTCTTTTTAGGAGCGCTTCGCCTGGTTGATAAACTTGCTTACATTTGTCACATAACCGCCTGACAAGCCGCTGAGAAATAACGGTATTAAGCGTTGATGCTATTAGAAAAGGTTCAACGCCCATATCAATTAAACGAGTGATGGTTGCTGGCGCGCTAATTGTATGAATCGTACTCAACACCAAATGGCCCGTCAGTGCTGCTTGAGTCGCAATTTGAGCAGTAATGCCATCACGCATTTCACCAATCAAAATAATATCAGGATCCTGTCGCACAATAGACCGCAAAGCGGCTGCAAATGTCATGCCCGCTTTCTCATTCACCTGTACCTGACTAATCCCATTAATCGTGTACTCAACAGAATCTTCAACCGTAATAATATTGACGTCTGGCTGATTAAGACGGGTCAAAATGGAATACAATGTTGTCGTTTTACCCGAACCCGTTGGACCACTGACCAAAATAATACCGTTGGGTCGCTGGATATTTTTAGTAACAATCCCCAGATCCCTGGGACTAAAGTTAATTTTATCGAGTTCAAAAACGTTTTTGCCTTTATCCAAAAGACGAATAGAAACTCGCTCGCCGAAGCTACATGGCAAGACAGAAACACGCAAATCTACAGCCTTGTCAGCAATTTTTATTTGAATGCGACCGTCCTGAGGTACACGTTTTTCTGCAATATTTAAATTAGCCATAATTTTAATACGCGAAACAATGGCTCCCTGATAACGCTTAGGCGGAATAACCCGCTGATACATGTTACCGTCAATGCGATAACGAATCCGTAACTCTTTTTCAAACGATTCAATATGAATATCAGATGCATTTTCTTTGACCGCCTGAAGAAGAATATGATTAACAAGCCTGACTATAGGAGCATCATTAACCATTTCCATGATATCTTTTTCATCGATATCACCACCCTCTTCAAGACCAAATCCTCCACCATCCTCTTCCTTGAGCTCTTCCATCATCTCTTTGCTTGTCTCAAGCGGATAGTAACGGTTAATGGCGTCATTAATTACTTCATCTGTTGCAACCGCATAAGAGACCTCACCGGCCATCAAAAGCGAAAGGTTATCAAGCGGCTCTAAATCGCGAGGGTTTGCCGTAACAATTGTTTTTTGCCCTTCAAACATAATAGGAATAACAATATGCTGACGCAAAAACTTAAGGGGAACCTTGCCGAGCATTGCCAGGTCAACCATTTGCTCGGTAACACGATCAACAAAGGGCAGTGACACTTGTTTTGCAAGCGCACGAGCCAAGTCGATTTTAGTAACAAAATGTCGCTCAAGTAAAATATGTGAAAGCGACTTTCCGGTTCCCTTTTGTTCGTAGAGACACTCTTGTAACTGCTCTGGTGAAATTACTTTAAGCTCTACTAAAATATCACCAATCTTATCCTTTAACATGGCGGGCGCTCCTTTATTCCAGTTTTAGTTATCTGAATTCAGATGCAATCTTAGCAAACCCCCCCAGCAGTCGCAAGCTTCTGGAATTTTTTAAAAAAAGCATATCCCCCTGCACTAGAAAACAAAAAAGGGACGAGATTTTCTCGTCCCTTTAAAAAGTTTTATTTATACGGAAACTTATGCTTCCTCGTTGACCGTAATTACGGCACGTCTGTTTTCTTCAAGCTCTTTGATGCGAGTTGCACGATCTGTAGCATTGGATGAAACAAGTGGCACTTCTTGGCCAAGCCCCATGGTTTTGATGCCTTCAACGTCAAGCCCTTTGGCCGCCATCGCTGCTTTTACACTTTCAGCTCGTTGCTGTGAGAGCACCATACAGTAGCTGGCCGAGCCAAATTCATCACAGTGTCCTTGGACAACGATCTGTTTTTGCGCTTCAAGCGCTTCACGAGCTATGTCGCAATTTTCATCAAGTTTTGCCAACTGGTCTTGGCGGATGGAATTTTTGTTGAAATCGAAATTGATGGTGTTGAATGCGTAACTAGATTCATCTGAGTCATCGCGGCTGAGATCGGCCTCATCGGTAGCAAATTCTTCGCCATCGTTGTCAGCCATAGCAAGTGCAGGCTCGGTGGTTATTAGGGAAGCCTTCACGTCATCGGCCATCGCTGTTAAATTTTGGTCCTTTTTGCCATCATCCACGAAAGCGAACTCAGCCACATCGTTGTCATCGATAAAATTTTCAGTCAATGATGGAACATCGGCACTCGCAAGCTTCTTCGTCTTCATAGTTGGCTCAACATGCTTGTCTTTTTTGCCACAACCTGAGAGAAACAACGCTCCTACAACACATAGCAGCCCAAGTTTGTTTATGTTCATAGATATCTCCTTTGGAAAAATCCTTTTAGAAATTTCAACTACTTCCGGCCCGTCCTTATACTCCTCTTTGACTAAACCCGCGCATCATTCTATATTAGAAGAAGGCGTTAATACCAGCATACTTAATATTTTTTAAAAATCTACACTAAAGATGAAGTGGGGCAGTGATCGTGAAAAAAATACTCATCAATAAAGAAGTTTGGCAAACGCGAATAGCAGTCTTAAGCGATGATCGCTTGCAGGACCTCTATTTCGATACGCTCAATCACCTCGACTTAGAGCGCTGCTACTTCAAAGGAAAAGTTTCCAAAGTACTTCCGGGAATTCAAACAGCGTTTGTCGACATAGGCCAAAACAAAGCAGGATTTCTTCATATTTCAGAAGTTGATCGTGCTCTGGCTACCGAAAAGATTGTCGAGTCTCTTCAAGCTGACGATGGCAAAGACGAGACTTACACCGAACGCGAAATCAAAACATCACTTGATATTGGCAAAATTTTTAACGAAGGCGAAGAAATTCTCGTTCAAGTTACTAAAGAACCGGTAAGCGAAAAAGGCGCCAAGCTCACAACCTGTTTTACATTGCCAGGCAGATTTATTGTTCTAATGCCAAACATTC
>JBAYHB010000042.1:0-9945 GCA_041666365.1 Candidatus Babeliales bacterium
CTATCAGACGATCTAAGATGAAAAAAGTAGATTCTGAAATCACGCGTTTTGATAGAATTCTACAGGCTTTTTCCCAAGTTGTTGCCTAACTCCTGTTAATAGTACCTGTGAAAAGAAAATTCTTAGTGGTAATTTCAATTTCGGGGGCTTCCATGTACCCCTTTCCATTAACTTCTTCACCAGCAAAAATTATTATTTTATCCGCAGCAGTAAGCTTTCCGTTGGACGAAAAACTTTTTCCCATGCGCAGACTGGTAACACTGAAGGTTTTCAATGGGGTCAAACAAGCTGCTATCAGAACCAAATAAAGATATTTTGTATTCATACACTTCCTATAGCTAAAACAACCAACCAATATCGATAACCCAAGAATCCTACCACTTGTCTGTTTATCTCTCAACAGTTTAAAAGGGTTCACGTCAACCCGTAAGTCAATGTGAGCCCTTATAATTATTATCGTGTTTTAAATGCTTTTTGAGCCAATGGCTTATGCAAATTTTTGAATCTTATAAATCACTTTACCGATAATTCTAAAGCTGTCTTTACCCTTAACCAAGGCAATCGGAGCTTTTTTGTGATTAACAGATTCAAGGACCACAAACTCTTCCATAAAGTTTACTTGGGCGATCATTCGTACTGCGACTTCGTTTCCGTATTCTACAGCAACGATATCACCAGATTTTGTCCACACTGAAGGGGCAATAATAAGTTGATCGCCTTTGATAATATTTGGAGCCATGGCACTATCTTCAACATTCAAGCAGAACATTGCATTGTCTTCGCATCCGAACACAGGAACAAATTGATCCTTGTAGCCGGTTGCAATTTGCATCATGCGGTTGTTGTATTCAGATGGTTGAGAAGGAATTTGTCCAACCAAAGGAACGATTCTCAATTGCAAATGTTTGTAATTTTCATCAGTAAATTGTTCGGCAAGAAATTCTGGAAGAACTTGTGCCGCACAAGCACCGGTATTAATACTTGAAGCACTGGCAACAAGAAGGTCACCCGGGGTAATTTCAAACGCTAGCGCAAGCTTTTTAAGCGCGTCTTCGTTCCAACGACGTGTTCCATTTTTAATGTGCGTGAGATAGCTTTCTGACATTCCTGTCTTTTCAGCTAACACTTTTGTTGTCCAACGACGTTCTCTAAGTAACTCTTTTACGCGAAGCTTTGTGGTAACCATGATATCCCCCGATCTATAATTAAACATCAAACTATTAAACTTCCATTTTCACTGTTTCGAAGCCGCTTCATTCAATCCTCTTTGAAAAGATTTCATTTCATGCCTGCATTCTAAGTACTTTTTATTATAAATATATTTTTCTGTCCGTCAAAGGCTAACGGTTTTAGGGGTTTTTTTAGTAGAAAAAATCTATTTTTGCAGGTTTTTGATACTTTTGGGGATTTTTAACACGATTTGAATAGGTAAAAACAGGCTATTTCGCGATTTTTGTTTACTTACCAAAGCCATTTAATAAGAATTATTGAAAAAATCCAGACAGATTCTGCGGAAAATACACCTGCACACAGGGCAAGTGTTGTGCTGTGCCGCGTCCAAATGTAGGTCATGGCACCACCGAGCGTCAGCGCGAGCACGTTATAGGGCGAGATAAACAAGCCTGTAAAAATCATTGTTGGGCTGAGCTTAAATACCATCAACAAGAGTCCATAAAGAAATCCACACGCTACCACGTACACATCAAACGACAGTGAGTTGATGAGCAGCGCGCGCGATTGGCTACGCTGGGCAATAAATGAGGCTGTCCCCAATGGTAGATAGTTAAAAAGAAGCCAAAAAACAATACCTATCATAGCCATCGTCAATAGAAGGCCAATCCATTGTAGCTTCCACATAGAGGATCGCTGGACACCGATCGTCGCTGCGGTTTTGTAATCAAATAAAATGTCTGACGATGTCGCGGCGCATACATTAAAAAAAACACAGATCAGCGTCATCTGTAGTGGATTAAGTTTGAATAATAAAATCATGGGAATTAAAACGTACGTCGAAAACCGACCAAGTTGAATGAGTCCGATCTTGCCGCCGATCGCATTAATATAATAAGTAGCCAGAACCACAAGAAATAAAAATACGCCCTGCTCGACAAATGAGAATTTTGCCAGACTTAACAACACACAAGAAAGAGCGATAAAGAGAAAGAACTGAAATACTTTCAGCCCCTCTTTGGGAATCTTTGTCGTTACAACAAAACGCGTGTTTAATAGCCTGTCCAAAACATTGCCGCCATGTTGTAGGTTTGCCATGCCTCTGCCAGCAAGTTTGAAAAGCCCTACCAACCCCTCACTGACCACAAGCCCGCAACAAAACGCTGTTAAAAACGTTGTAAAATCAATCGGCTTAAATAGGTAAAACGGTAGGTAGAGAGCATGGTTATTCAGCACCGGCAATACAAGAAACTTAGAACATAGCCCAACTAAAAGCGGTAAAATTATCGATGGCCCTGTCGTATACCCTAACGCAACAAACATTGGTGACAGCGCTCCAGCGCTAAAGAAATTGAGGCATGTTGCACTTGCTGCCAAAACACGGTCGCGAAGGCAACAAAACATAAACGTTACGCCAAACCCAACACCTAAGAACGATGAAGCCGCGGTTCCCTGCTCCGCTTCAGCCATTTCGCACGTCAAATCGCTGATAGGAAATGGAAGTTTTTCACGATCAATAAGCGACGTGGCAAAAGCATTACCAAGCAAAAGTCCAAGCCCACCAGCGGCAAAACAAACAAATGCCAGACCGCTACAAAAAAACAAACTATTATGTGTAAACGCATCAAAGAGCGGGCGCTCAAGGAAAAAAAGCGTCGGCAAAGAGAACCCAATTGCAACAGCAACGATACCACCAACAGCAGCGATCGACTGAAGCAAAAGAATTTGCTGAGTTTTTTCTGCTTGACTGTTTCCTGAAAAAAAAGGTTTTAATGCCAAAGAAAACAACACTAACGTCGGCGCTATCCACGGCCCAAAGACCGTTGCTATCGATAGATATCCAAGTGTTGCAACTGAAAAGAAGGTGAAGAGACCGGCTAAAAAATAGTTCTTACACTTTAACATTGGCGTATCTTTCCTTAACAACTGACCTCGCTTACTGGAAAGTCTTAGTGTTATTGATCGCCTTACCCTTGTCAAATCGAACAAAACTTGAAAAATACCTCGTTTTCCTCTATAACCCATTACTTCAGCAGTAATGAATAATCTCCATGGTATCGGGCATAACAACAAGAAACCCCAAAATATTGCTTTTTAGTGAGTGCGAATTTACTATTAGTAATAGAGGTAAATGTGATACAAAATGTACGCGCTGACCTTAACAGAAAAGGGTCTTTATGGAAACGACGAAAGAGACGGCTATACACATGAGGTTGCTCCCCAAAATATTCCTTATTCTCTCTCTAACGCTTACGGTATTCATCGTTGGACGGCGCATTCTACGTTCATACTGCGCACAATATATTGATAATCAACTACTGGCCCAGATTCTTGGGCTTGAAACTCCAACACAATTTTCTGCCAATGCACCGCAGCAAACTCCTAAATTTCACAGCGATAGCAGCTACAATTTTGGCAGGCTTGTTCATTTAATTGAAGAAAGCATCGAAGTTAAGCATCGTTTTTATGCTGCATATCTTGAGCAAGCACGACCACGTAAATATGTTGATATCGAAGCCATGAAGGACCTGCTTGCCGAGCTTTACCGCGAAAAGGTTCGTCTTGATAGTTATATTTTTTATCTTAGGGACAATAAACAACAGTCCAATTTCATCGATAAACGTGAACGTAGCCTTAACTATTTCAAAAAAGTTTTACTGAAAAACATCAAAGAGATTGAAATAATCTTAAAGAAAATCTAATGGTTACAAACAATTCTTTTACCTCGCTTATTGCACCAGTCATTCCTATTATCAATGACATCAATGCCCACAGCGGCATTGCTTATCTTGTCGGTGGTGCTGTTCGCGATATCGTACTCAAACGCATAATCAAAGATGGCGATATTGAAGTTCACGGTCTTACACTTGAATCGCTTGAAGCCATTTTAAAAAAATATGGCCCTGTTAGTTTAGTCGGCAAACAATTCGGCGTCCTGCGCTTGCATGGAACCAATATCGATTGGTCGCTTCCTCGCAGAGATAGTAAAGGCCGAAAACCTACAATCGAAGTTGACCCTGCCATGACCATCGAGCAGGCGTGTCGGCGCCGTGACATTACCATAAATGCGATGGCTCTTAATCTCAACCCTATCGCTGCAAACTGGGAAAATAAAGCTCACGCAAGCAACTTTGATATCATAGATCCATACGGCGGGCTTGATGCCATCGCCCATCAAGAGCTCCGCGCTGTTGACCAGGAACTTTTCTTGCAGGATCCCCTACGTTTTTTCCGCGTCATGCATTTTATTGGGCGCTTTGAGATGATGCCTGATGCAGCGCTCAACAAACTCTGCGCGACAATTGAACTTGCTGATCTCGTAACAGGCAAACCACTAGCCCAAGAACGCATCTTTGAAGAGATAAAAAAACTTTTTCTTCTTTCGCGTAGCCCATCACGTGGCGTACGCTGGCTTGCATCTATCAACCGCTTGCAAGAAATTTTCCCCGAGTTACACGCTTTGATAGGAATCAAACAACGCCCTGACTATCACCCCGAAGGTGATGTATTTGAGCACACTATGCAGGCTCTGGACGCCGCAGCACGTTTTTCTTATTACCAAGACAGCGCGACGACCAGTGCAAACGAAGAAAAATTATCCATCATGCTCGCGGTTCTTTGTCACGATCTTGGTAAGGCAACACATACTGACGAACATTTATGCTGTAAGGGGCATGAAGCCGCCGGTATAGATCCGGCAAAAAAACTTCTCTCTCGCTTGACCAACAATACTTCCATCGAAAAAATGGTCATCACGCTTATCACGCATCACACCGCACCATATATTTTTGTACAAGGTAACGCAGGGGCAAAAGCCTATAAACGGCTCGCGATTAAATTAAGTCCGTACACCAGTCTGCGTCAGCTTGGGTTAGTAGCTCTTGCTGACCTACAAGGAAGACGCGCTCAGGGCCCAGAACCATTGACGTTTCATACAGATTTTTTTGAAGATTTTATACGCCGCGCAACAAAATCTTTCGTTGTTGATCATGCTGAACCACCTGTACTACTCGGCCGTCACTTAGCCGATGCTGTAGAACCAGGCCCCAAAATGGGCGCCCTTCTTAAAAAAGCCTACGACCTTCAGATCGAAGAAGGTATCTCAGATTGGCAGGAGCTCAAGCGACGTGTACTTAAGCAGTAACGCCTTCAATTTTAAGCGTCTTGACCCATTGCTTCAGGACGATTGCCTGCTCTGAACTTAATAAAGCTTTTTCTCCAATTTGTTTTTTCCCAACGCTATTCAAAAGGTTAAGGAGTGCTTTTTTATCAATCTTCTGGCGCTTATTAAAAAGATCATTGAGCGCACTGATAAATGAATTTTTTACTAACTGGCTTGTCGAAGAAGAAACAAGTCCAAGACATTTATTAAACAAATCAATAGAACTTGCCTGACTCGCTTTGGTAATTAATGCTTCAAGGTATGTTTTATTTTGACCAGAGGTTATCGCCAACGCATCGGTAAGTTCTTGAATCCATATATCCAGCACATTGGTCTGTTGCACATTAAGCAGCCCTTGAGCCTTACGTACGTTTGAAAAAAAGTCCTTTAGTAACCCCAGATCGGCCGCTACAAAATCTCCTCGCGTTTTAAGAAGACCAGACAAAATGGCTATAAACAGGCCTTTTTCATAATCGGCCTTATCACCTGTTATTTTTCCCATGACATTTTGATAGGTAGTTATTTTTGTTTTTAGATCAAGTTTGTCACTGGAGCCAACCAGAACAAGCGTTCCTTCTAAAATTCCTTGCCACTCCTTAAATTGTGCCATCGCCCCTGTATCAAATGCCGTTGAAGACTTAAGGAGTGTATCAATTAATGTCTTAAACGCTGTCAGCTCGCTTATTGAGCGATCCTTACGATTACTAAAAATAGTTGTTAAAGCGCTCACATATAAGCTTTTTTCATAAAGATCAGTGTCCTTTGTAAAAAGCGCCAACGTCGCACTATATCCCTTTATCTTTTCCATTACCGGTTTTTTGTTTACAGGATCAAGAGCAATATCAACTGAAAGCTTGGTATCCCATCCCGGCACAATGCAGTCTTTAAGGATTGGATGTGTTTTGGCTAATGTTAGAAATCCTAAAAAGTCAGTCAGATCCGTAGCGCTTACTTTTGATCTATTATCTACAATGGCGTATCCAGCCTGTTTAAGTTTAGGGATCAAATTTGTATCAATCGAATGAGCAGCCAGAAGGCTGCCTGCAAGCATTGCTCCTTGTACAAGGAGAGAGTAGTTTGATGCGTTCCAATCTTTGGCCGGTGCTGCCCCCAAAAATTTATTAAGGCTTGTCAGAAGCGTGTCAGATCCAGTAGTAATACGCACGGCAATAGCAAGACTTTTAAGCCACTGGTCCATGATTGTCCGCTGCACATCAGAAAGAATAAATGCATTTTTTGCAATCAGATTGCACAGATCCGTAAGCGCCTGCAATTCCTTGGCTCCATATGTGGGCTGCTTCTTAACAAAACCACCGACCACCGTTATAATCGCCTCTTTCTCTACCAAAGAAGTTCCTGATGTAACAAGCCCAACCGCTTCTTTGCTCACATTGATTTTATTAAGTTCCGTTGTTTGAGCCGCTCCTTCATTCAATTTTTTTTGCACATCACTGACTTGCGCTGCACAGCACATAGAGTGAACAAAAAAAGCTACCAGCGCCAACTGCACCATCACCAATTTTTTCTTCATAACCAACCCCTTCCTCAAAACAAACTCACGATATATTTGACCGTATTACCATGGAAAATTAATCATCGAAGAGTCAAGATTCTTGTTTGTTCGGCGCGGTAAACCTACCATACCATGACAAAATAAATGTAAGCCCAAAGGTCAGTTGAAAATCAAGAAAAAATAGTTGGAGTGGACTGAATAAAAGAATTACACAACACAAGAGCGTCAGCGTATGAAAAAAAGTTGGCTGGAAACCAAAGAACTTACCCACTTCTGCCAGCAAGAATGAATACAGCGCTCGCCCAAAAGGGATGCTATACCAACTCAAGAGCCCATAGACGCAACACATCGCGATAAGTAAAAAGCGTTTAATAAGTAAATGGATGGGCAAAAGATTGAGTAAAAATTGCCAGACCAAGATAAATAAAACGATATGCAATCCCGCACGCGCTAGATAATGGGAAAGGCCCCAGTAGGCAAATGTCTGCCGTAGATCTTCACTTTTTTCCTGCTGCTTGTTCCCCAAAAAAATAAGCGCAACATACTGCAACGTCTTTGGTGTTAATTTTTTTTTGAGCCCATGATACGTACTTTCACGCAGCTGCCACACCCATCGTGCTATCGACCATGAAGGTCTGTGAACAAGACCGTATTCGATGTGACCATAGATAAAAACTGACCCAATAATATGTTCTTTTAATAGATGATCTTGAAACGATGGCCCGTCAGTCATGCGGACCGATGGCGTTCCAGAAAAACTAATATTTTGCAGCGTTATGACATCGCCCACTTGAAGCCCAGCCAGTCTCCCCGTTGTGTAGAGCACAAGTTTAAAATCAACATCTTGGGCATCGGGCAATGTACTATCTCTTGCACGACTGACCCTGATGTGAACAATCTGCCCATACTCAGGAGCCGCTCGCTGAGTTATATCGTCGATCGTGCCAATGATATCAATTTGTTTGTCTGCGTACGATTCTAAAAGTATATGCTGCCAATCACGCTGGGCCTGTACAAGTACCCCGCCGGCACAGAAAAAGAGAAGGCCAATAAGAAGCCTGGATACCGGCATTCGCCGGTATGATGCGGCAACGACTTTACTTGGGTCGCCCCGGCGAAGGCCGGGGGCCAGATTTATGTTTACTATAATTCCTACCACCACCAAACAAACGCCGCCCAAAAGCACGCCCATAGGAAGCTCACATTGTGTTTGAAGATAAATCCCCGCAATCAAACAGAGAAGCGGGAAAAAAAATGGAGACTCTTGGGCGTACAGCATATCTAGACCTGACCGCGCAACTGCTGTTTAAGCACCTCAACTTTAGTGCCGTCATCAAACGCAATGATCACCGTCGCCTGCAACACAATGACAACAACCCCTGCACGTCCATCATGGGTAACAACGCGCATACCAGGACAAAGTGTTTCACTAAATCGACGGGCATGACGGTGTTTTTCAAGAGGCTTGATAATTAATGCGTAAAACGCTATAGCTACAATCAGCAGCGGCAACAAGGCGCGCAGCCAAATGATAAAGACAAGCGACGACTCCACGAAGCACCATGAATTTACTGATACATCCCTTTGAAAACCAACCCAACGGCGGAATTGTACCACAACTTTTACTGTTAGGAAAAACCTATGAAAATACGTAACGTTTTTGGAAGAGAAATCCTTGATTCTCGTGGGTTTCCGACCGTCCAATGTACCATCGAACTTGATAACAACATGATTGCTACCGCAAGTGTTCCGTCAGGTGCTTCAACGGGATCGCACGAAGCTCATGAGCTGCGTGATAACGATACCACACGTTTTCTTGGCAAAGGAGTTTTAAAGGCTGTCGAGAATATTGCCACCCATATCAAACCACTCTTGCTCGATAAAGAACCCGATGTTACCTCAATGGACAATGCTATGATCGCTTGTGACGGCACAGAAAATCTTTCCCGCCTTGGCGCCAATGCCATTCTTGCCGCAAGCATTGCCATTACCAGAGTTCAGGCGATGAGCCAGGAGCTTGAAGTCTACGCACTGCTCAACAAACACTTTGAATTTTCTTCACCAAGCATGCCAACCTGTATGTTTAATATTATCAACGGCGGGTTGCACGCCGACAGTGGCATTGCAGTACAAGAATTTATGATCATCCCGGTGGGCAGCCAGTCGATACAAGAAACGCTTGAAAAAGCGGTCGCCGTTTATTATGCCCTCAAAACTATTTTAACCGCTAAGGGTTACGCTACCAGCGTCGGCGACGAGGGCGGCTTTGCCCCCCGACTGACACCAGCCACATGCAAAGAAACTGCGGCCCTCGACCTCCTGATGGAAGCGATCACTAAAGCTGGCTTTACCACCGAACAGATAAAAATTGGTCTTGATTGTGCAGCCTCAAACTTCTTTGACGCCACACACAATATTTATCGTTTAAATAACCAAGAGCTTACCAGCGACGAGCTTGTCGCTTTTTATGAAACACTTATAGCTACTTACCCAATCATCTCAATCGAAGATGGCTTGGCAGAAGACGACTGGAATGGATGGCAGGTAATGACTAAGCGCCTTGGGAATACAATCCAAATTATTGGCGACGATCTTTTTGTTACCAACACTAACCGTATCAAATGCGGCATTAACGCTCAGTGCGCCAACGCAACACTGATTAAACCAAACCAAATTGGAACAGTGAGCAAAACCATCGAAGCAATCAATCTATGCCAAGCTCATGGATACAAAACAGTCATCTCCCACCGCTCAGGAGAAACAAACGACGCCTTCATCGCCGACCTTGCTGTTGGCACTGGTGCCGGACAATTGAAAGCCGGAGCTCCGGTGCGCGGAGAACGCGTTGCTAAGTACAATCGCCTGCTCGACATTCAACCGTTACTTTAAGTTTTTTCGCCATAAAATTCAGGTGTTAAATCCGTATCCCTTGTATTCCACGGTTCGCTTTTGTTAGCATCGAATTATATAAGTCTTGCCGTGTTTATTTTATCTATGAACAGGAGTTCGTCAAAACACTAAAAGATCCGATCTAGTCTGACATTCAAAAAAAAGGTACTCTCTCAATTTGATCTATTAACTGGTTCAAAAAGGGAGAGTA
>JBAYHB010000043.1:0-9858 GCA_041666365.1 Candidatus Babeliales bacterium
CATCGAACGCGACGTCCGCCAACTAACGAACGTCGGCGACTTGCGATCATTTCAGCGATTTATGCAGTTGTGCGCGGGACGCATAGGACAACAGCTGAATTTTTCAGAACTTGCAAGTGTGTGCGGTATAAGTGTCTCGACAACACAACGTTGGATCTCGATTCTTGAAGCCAGCTATATTCTGTTTCTTCTTCAGCCACATTTTGAAAACTTCAATAAACGCCTCACTAAAAGCCCCAAGATGTATTTTTATGATACAGGTCTTGCCTGCTCATTGCTTGGGATAGAGTCACCGGAAATCCTTGCCCTTCACTCTATAAGGGGCCATCTTTTCGAAAGTTTTATTCTCGCCGACCTTTGCAAACAATATTTCAATATCGGAAAACGACCACCGGTTTATTTTTGGCGAGATTTAAATGGACGGCTTGAAGTTGACGGCATCATCGAAGATGGGCTCAAGCTGTTCCCCATAGAAATCAAATCAGGCGAAACCGTTGCATCAGATTTTTTCAAAGGACTTACCGAATGGAATGCGTTGGCCAAAAGAACCTCAAATAAGTGCTATGTTATTTATGGTGGAAGCCTCAATCAGGAGCGCACTGCTGGCAACTTGGTAAGCTGGAAGACTGCAGGAAATTTGATAGAAGAGATCAGAAAAGAAACTGTCGTTAAGAAAAAGAAACAAACAGTTAAAAAATCAAACACGATAAAATAAACAAGGACACTCAATGAAAGTAATAATTTTCGATGCTGACGGTGTTCTCATTGGTGGCAAAGATAAGTCAGGCACGTATTTGTGGGGAAAAAATATCGAACGGGACCTTGGACTCAGTCCAGAACAAATGCGTCAGATTTATGCCGACGATTGGACGTCGGTCATCAAAGGGCAACGCGATGTGCAAACACATTTCAAAACCATTTTTGACCGGTTGAACATACCCCTATCGGCTGACGTATTCATCGATTACTGGCTTGAGCACGATACCAACGTTAACGAAGAAATTCTCCCCGTACTTGCATCAATCAAAGGTCATAAGCTGTATATCGGCACCAACCAAGAAAAATCGCGAACGGCAGTGCTTGAAAAAAAGTTTGGCGCTTACTTCGAAGGCATTTTTTCTTCATATCACATCGGAGCTATGAAACCGGAACCTGCATTTTACAAATACATAGAAACAACCTTAAACGTCCAGCCTCAGGACATTGCCTTCATTGATGATTCACTATCTCATGTTCAAGCGGCCCAACGGTGTGGATGGACGGGACATCATTACCAAAATGTTGAAGGGCTCAAAGAGTTTCTTGGAATATTAAATGCCTTGCGAGAATCAACGGTCGCTCTCTACCCCACGGAGAACAAGCAAACGTCATCCCCTTGAAAAAGGGGATCCAGCCCGACCGCCATAGCCTTGGCGACGGCTGGGGCAAAGCTCTCGTTAGTTCTCTGGATTCCCGTTCGAGCCGGGAATGACTGTTGTTTGCGGAACTTTAAATTCTAGAATGATGTGCAACACCGCGCAATTTTGCATTTTAACCATGGAGTAGCTAAAATATCCCTGAATTTCAACCATAGAACCGAAAAAATATCCCTGAATTTTAACCATGGAGCGTTCATGAATAAGAAAAAAATAGATCCGAAAAAATACGCCTTTTTATTGCTGCTTTTGTTTTGTTCATGCGGTTCACCTCGCATTGATGAAAGATACGCGGCATCGATAGTAAAAGATAACATGGCATTAATTTGCCATGTTACCGCAGAAAAGCTTTCTGGTGGCCTTTCTGGAGCACAGCTTTTTACAGTAACTGCTGCTGATAAAAAATACGTTGTACGCTTTTTAACGCACAAAACACCAGAAAAACGTGAGCGCGAAATGCGCAGCTTGCAAGTTGCATCAGACAATGGGTATGGACCGCATATTTATTCCATGGATGAGAAAAATGGGGTTATTGTCATGGAATATCTTTCTGGCCAACCTATTACCCACGAGATGCGCTGCTCTGATGAATTGTATCGCATGTTGGGAGTGCTTTTGAGAAAGATGCATTCAGGACCACCCTTACAAAAAAACACAGACGTTTTTGATCGAAGAAGGTTGCATGAAATTCAAGAGGTTTATGGTAAAGCAATACCTTTTGCAACCATCGAAACAGAGCTGACTACTATACAAAAGGCCGTAGCGCCGCATATCACTTCTGCACCATGTCATATTGATTTAAACCCTAATAACCTCATATTCTTGGGAAATGAATTCAAAGCGATTGATTATGAAACATCGGCTCAGGCAAATCCATATTTTGATGTAGCAACGGTAAGTTTTTTTTATTGTTTACATCAACATTATGATGACGTTTTACTGGCTTCATATCTGGGGCGACAGCCAACATCAAGCGAAAAGGCTCAATTATATCTGATGAAACAAGTAGCCTTTATAAATTATGCATTGATCTTTTTAAAGCTGGCACATAAGAAAATAAAGGCAACCTCACTCTATCAAACATTGCAAGTTCCTTCTTCATATGAAGCCTTTCTAAAAGAATGGCCGCAAGAAGGAGGCGCATTGGATAAACCGGAATTCCAATTAAAATATGCAAAGGTTTTGATCAGCCAGATCATTGCAAATGCTTCATCACAGGAGTTTTGCGATGCGATAGCGACGCTGGAGAAACGATGAAGAACATACTTGAAACCAACCGCTTAATCGTACGTGAATTTACCATGAATGATGATGCGGCTATCCTTGACCTCTTTGCCGACGGCGGCATGCCACACATGGCTCAATTCGGCCCCTTGGACATCAACTATGCCCGCGGCTTTCTCAACCGCATGCTCGAACATTACAAAGCGCATGGTTTTGGATTGTGCGCGGTTATCGAAAAAGAAAGCGCCACCTTAATCGGTTATTGTGGCCTGCACAATGTAGCCATTGGAAATGATGAAACGAAGATTGAGCTTGCCTATCGCATTCACAAAAACCACTGGGGCAAGGGCCTTGCAACCGAAGTCGCTACAGCTGTACGCGATTACGCTTTTGATGTTTTAAAATTCCCTGAAATTGTTTCCTGTATTGCCCATGATAACAAGGGCTCCATGAGTGTTGCTGAGAAGGTTGGTCTGACGTATTGGAAAGAGGGGGTGTTTAAAGGTATGCCATGCCGGGTGTATAGGATGACAAATTGATGAAAGATAAAATAATGAATACTAGCTCGGTCCTGACGGTACAAGGGCTTACAAAAATATTTCCTCCACAAAGTAAAGAATCAGCGCCTTTTGTCGCCGTTGATAACATATCCTTTGATCTAAAAAAAGGGGAAATCCTCGGGCTCTTGGGGCCCAACGGCGCTGGGAAGACAACCACCATGCACATGCTCCTGAGCACGCTTAAACCAACGAGCGGCTCAATTAAATATTTCGGGAAAGATTTTGTTACCCACCGCTCCGAATGTCTACAGTCGGTAGGCTTTGCTAGCACCTACATAAACTTCCCCAAAGACCTAACCGTTGAAGAAAATTTTTATATCTACGGAACACTCTATGGCCTGAAGAAAGCGCTCCTCAATGAGCGCATCGATTATTTTCTGCGCCTTTTTAACATTGAACACCTTCGCCGCAAAAAAGTTGTTACGTTGTCTGCCGGCCAGAAAACACGTATCATGCTGGGCAAAGCATTTCTTGCTAATCCTCAGGTTGTTTTGCTTGATGAACCAACGGCATCACTCGACCCCGATGTAGCCCATGACGTACGTGAATTTGTGCTTCAACAAAAACGCGAGTATGAAACTGCTATCTTTTTTGCATCACACAACATGGATGAAGTTGCCTATGTCTGTGATCGCGTACTGGTGCTGGCTCAAGGTAAAATTATCGCGTGTGACACACCGGAGAAATTGGCATCAAGCGTTGATATTTGTCGCGTACACCTTGTCGTTGGTGATGGCCTCAAGCGTACGGTTGCCTTTGCACTTGAGCATGGTCTCGAGCATGCTATTTTTGAGCGCACGATCGAAATTAAGATTGATGAATATAAGATTGCCGATCTCCTAACGGGACTTGCGCAGGCAGGCGTATCTTATTCACAGATTGCTGTTGAAAAACCAACACTGGAAGATTACTTCATTCGGATTTCACGTGCATCCCAGTTAGAAAACATGCGTAACGAACAAGGAGCATAATGGAACTGCATAGAATTAAAGCAATTTTTTATCGATTGGTAAGAGCGGATTTTTTGAATGCAGCAAAAATGTTTGACGATATCTTTTGGCCGTCAGTCGATATTCTTATGATCGGCATGATGGCGGTGTGGTTTCAAAACTCTCAACCGGGAGGCGTTAATATTTTACTTATTTTGCTTGTTAACGATACGTTATGGCAATCGCTTATCCGGGCAAACCATGCTATCGCTATGAACATCCTTGCTGAATTATTTGATAAAAATTTGGTCAATCTTTTTTCGACGCCCCTGGTAATTGGCGAATGGCTCGTGGCAGGAATGTCCTTGGCGCTGCTTAAAGCATTCTTTGTAACGCTACTCTGCTCAGTGTTATGTTTGATCTTTTATGGAACAAATATTTTCGTCCTCGGGCCACTGCTCTTTGTTGGCGTCATTTCACTTTTTATGTTTGGCTTAATTACGGGGCTATTCAGTGCATCACTTATTATTTATGGCGGACAACGCTATCAAAGCGCTGCCTGGTCAATGTGCTGGCTTGTGGCCCCTTTTTGCGCTGTCTTTTATCCACTTGCCATTTTACCTGCATGGATGCAGTATATCGGCCTTGCGCTTCCACCAACCTATTTTTTCGAAGGGGTAAGGACATTTGTTGCTAGTGATGTTATGCCCTACAAGCTTTTGGCTATAAACTTTCTACTCAACATCGTGTACCTTGGTGGCGCACTCGCCTTGTTTAGGTCAGCATTTGAAAAAAGCCGTGATCTCGGACTTGCTCGGTTGGAATAAGAAAGAATTTTAAGGATAACGGCCGGCAACAATTATTAAGGAGCCATTATGGATCTGAATAACTTAAAAAAATCATCCCTCAAAGTTCAAGCAGTCCTGAACCAGTTCAATCTTAATCTGATCGTCAAAGAATTTCCCGATTCAACGCGCACGGCTCAACAGGCCGCTGACGCTATCGGTTGCCAACTTGGCCAGATAGCAAAATCGCTTATATTCAAATGCAAAAATTCTGGCACCCCATTGTTAGTCGTTGCAAGCGGTAAGAACCGGGTAAATGAGAAAAGCGTAGCAACACAGATAGGTGAACCAATCGAAAAAGCCGATGCTCAGTTTGTGCTTGCATCAACCGGCTTTGCAATCGGCGGCATTCCTCCGATCGGTCACGCCTCGACTATGCAGACCCTGATCGACCAGGACTTGATGGCATACGAATCAATTTGGGCAGCCGCAGGCACACCAAACGCTGTCTTCAAATTACTCCCAGCTGATCTGGTGGCAATGACAGGCGGCAAAATCATTTCAGTACTGTAGGAACAATCGCGTTCATTGTGATGCAATTATTGACGACCACCCAATTGACACAACTGTGTCAATGTGTCATCATTCATCCAGTGGCATACGAATGAGTCACAAAAGAATAACCCCCATTTCCCGTAAGGTATTTAATGAGAATGATAGAAAAGAGATCGAGACTCAGCATTGATATTCCGCTCGAGGAGCGATTGTGGCTCAAGGTCCTGGCAGCAAGTCAGCACACCAGTATTAACGATCTTGTTTTGAGCTGCATCAGAGAGCATCTGCCATGCAAGGTTACGCATATTCCCAACAAAAAAACAGCTGCCAGCCTTGCCAAAAGCGACCGCGAAACAGATTCGGCTACGTTTGAGTCACCATCGGAAATGTTTAAATATTTAGGGTTGCCAACGACATGTTTACATCAAAGATCTCAAAAAGCTTCAAAAAAGACGTCGAAAAAGCGCGTCGTCAAAAAAAAGATTAGGTTATAAAGTTCGAACGCCTTGGCTCTCACTCAGCGCTGTTTGGATAAATAATTATCAAAGCTTAGAGGTTAACGACCATGACTCAGCAAAAATGGTTTGATGAACTTGTACAAATTGTTCCCTATGACCAACAGTGGCCGAAACTATTTGAGCAAGAAGCTATTACCATTAAGAATGTTTTTGCAGAAAATCGCTTGGTCCGCATAGAACACTACGGAAGTACGTCGATACAAGGGCTTATAGCCAAGCCAATTATTGACATACTCATTGGCCTGACTGAATTTTCATTGTTACCTGAAGAAAAACAAGCACTCCTAAATTTAGGATATCAGTACATAGGAAAAGCATTGCGCTATGAACGTTTTTTTCTAAGAAAAATAGGGCAACAAAATTTTCACCTTGCGCTCGTTCGTTATGATGGAGCGATTTGGCACAGAAATATTGTCGCGCGCGATTACTTGCGTGCACACCCAAAAAAAGCCTCTGAATACGCCCAACTAAAACAACAAGCATTAACCGATGGGCATAGAACCGTTCTTGAATATGCAGCGTATAAAGAAGACTTCATTGAGGAACTTGTTAGAAAAGCAAAGTATTGGAAAACAAAGTAAACAGATATCGTTAAGGCCTCTTATGAAAAAGAAACTTATTAAACGAACGTCAGCCGGAACGCCACTGCAAGCACTTCCCAATATCGGCAAAGTCACCGCACTCAAACTTGCCAAGATTGGCATCACTAGCGCTGAAGAATTTATGTCTCGCAATCCCTACGAAGTATTTAACGAACTGCGGCACAAGGTCGATCCGACACTATGTCGATGCGCGTTGGCAAGCATCGTTGGCGCCCGAATGAATGTACCGTGGCATAAAATAACCAAAGTTGCTGCCGTAGAATTTGAAAAATTATATCCAGATCATTCATGGGGAAAAAAGAAATGTTAAAGCTTAGCTTCAAAACTAGACGCCTTGCCTATTCGTTTTTTGTGGTTGCCACCCTGACAACATCGCTGCTCCCTACTAAACAAGACAACCAAAAAATAGAATTCTCTTTCAGCTTTGACAAGAATGTTCCTTCGGAAAAACGAAAAGCCTTTTGCTATTCATGTGGTTTTCTCACTGCAGCAACGTTGCTCACATTAAATGAAAAAGCTCCTACTGGCGGGTTAGACCTTTTTTGTAAATCACTTTATATCGTATTTTGCTCAGTTTTTTCTGGAATTATCTTGAGTAGCGTCTATGACAATTTATACACTGTTGGAGAATCGATCTTTTCAAATAAAAATGGAAATCAGAAGAAAATCATGACACCGCAAATAAAAGACTTTTTAAAGCATATTAAACTTAACCAAACTCACATTAAGAATAATAGCGCAACATGCCAGGTTAATGAATATCCTTTCAACGAGCCAACCCTTGGTATCGCACGATCGACAATCAACGGGCGCTATCCAACCAACGCTGGCAAGAAAGTTATAAATACCGAATGTGATCTAATCTATTACGTCCTTGATGGGTCTGGCAAGGTCGAAACAGGAGGAGAAACCTTCACCCTTGAAAAAGATGATGCGCTCTTTTTAGCATGCAACAAATCGTATTGGGTTGAAGGAAAAGGTTTGGATGTCTTGGTAATATCGGCTCCAGAATGGACGATCAAACAATACGAAGAAGTATGAGCTGCGTTCAAGGGAAAATGATGATAAAAAAATGCTTGCTTTTGTCGACGCTTGTATGCTTTCTACCTACCTACAACTCCACTCCATCAACCGTCACACCAAACATCAGAGACATCAATTCCATCCAAGAAGTTAAAGATGATTTTCAGCACGCACGTCAAGACGATCTCTTTATTTTTGATGTTGATGATACCATTTTGGAAATAGCTGACCCTGGTAGGCAAACCAGATTCTGCAACAACCAAGAACTAAAGAAGTGTGAAGATGCTTTAACTGCTTTTTTTGAAAAAAAACCAGAAGCAAAAGAAAAACTAAATGCGTTTCTTAGCACTCGTAAAGAAAAAGAGAAAGTGCAGCCAATTGAAAAAACGTTAATCGACGCTATCCTTGACCTTCAAAAAAGAAATGTAAAAGTCATTGCGCTCACAGCTCACCACACCGGTCCACATAGACTTATTAAGCGTATTGAAGAGTGGCGGTACAAACAACTTTTGACGCTCGGACTTGATTTTAGTTCGAGCTTTCCACAACAAGAAGTAGCATTTGATACCTTACAAGAAACTGACTATGTAATATCATCTCGCTATAAAGAGGGCTCAACGATTCTCCCTGCAGGATTTTATAAGGGAATTGTTTGCAGCAGCCTCTATCCTAAAGGAATCGTTCTAAAATCATTTCTTGAAAAAATTGGTTGGCCCCCAGCCAGGATATTTTTCTTTGATGATCGATCTCAACATGTAATCTCAGTGGCCGAAGAAATGAAAAAAATTGGCATCGAATGTCACGCATTTGTGTACAAGGCGGCAACATGGAATCGACCAACCACTGATTTGGATCTCGAGGTTGCGCGCCTTCAATATGAGTTGATGAAGCAGCGAGATGATTATGTTGATTACTTTGAGGCAAAAGAGATTGTGGAACATCAGAGAAACAATATAAAGGTCCCACAGGCTGTGGGACAAATTAAGGAACGCAATGCAAAAGCATAAAAGCTCGCCCGCTTCGTGGGTCCAAATCGATAAAGAAGCACTTGAACACAATATCAGAATGTACAAAAACATCACGCGCCATGCACTCCTGGCGCCCGTTATAAAAAGCAACGCCTACGGCCACGGGATGGAATTGATTGCCAAAATTTGCGACCAAAATCCATTGGTCGATATGCTCTGTGTGGTCAGCGTGCGCGAAGCACTTTTATTACGTCGAGAGGGCATCACAAAGCCTCTACTCGTAATCAGCATTCTTGACGACGGTTTGGAAGAAGCCGTTGCTCACGATATCGATCTGGTTGCTTATGACCTTGAAACGATTACAGAGCTTAACGCCATCGGCCAGCGCCTCAACAAAAAAGCTCAGATTCATTTGAAATTCGATACAGGTCTTTCGCGCCTTGGTTTGCACAGCGATAATCTTTTAGCGCTGGTCGAGCAAATCCATTCGCTTCCGTTTATCACGATTCGCGGCATCTTTACCCACTTTGCCGAATCGGAAAGTGACGATCAAACATTTACTAATCACCAACTCACACAATTCAATACACTGCTTGCAGAGCTTGACGCGCGCGAGATCCACATCCCCCTCAAACATTCAGCCTGCACAGCTGCTATTACTGCCAGCACCGCTAACCACTGCACCATGGTCCGCCTTGGTATTGGTCTGTATGGTTTGTGGCCATCGCAAGAAAATAAACAACTCACTGAGCAGCTGTATCCAAACTTTTCTTTGAAACCAGCCATGACATGGAAAACAAGAATCATTCAGATTAAAGACATCCCCGCAGGGAGTTATATTGGCTACGACCGCTCACATCAAGTTGATCGCCCAACACGCCTGGCGATTCTGCCGGTCGGGTATTGGGACGGATTTGACCGGCGGCTTTCAAATAAAGGACAGGTACTTATCAATAATCAGCTTGCACCCATACGCGGCAAAGTCGCAATGAACCTTTGTATCGTCGATATCACTGGTCTTGATGTAAGCGTAGATCATGAAGTGACGTTGCTGGGTAATCATCAAGACATCACCGCAGATGACATCGCAGGCCTTTGCGAAACCATTAATTATGAAATCGTCACACGCATTAATCCGCTGTTACCCAGAACTATATAAGTGTTAAGCATGAAGATATTAGACAGACAGAACAAATCACGTATTCTTTTTGGCATCTTAGGCCTCACGTTTTGTATAGCGCTGTACATTTGGTGGTCAATACCAGGAACAACACAGGAA
>JBAYHB010000044.1:0-9666 GCA_041666365.1 Candidatus Babeliales bacterium
CGACAGAAAATCAAATCAATCCAAACAACAAAAAAGATCACGCACGCCGTCCGGCTCGTTTCAATGTCGCTCTACGGAAAGCTTGAACGGCAGGAAACTCATTTTGCCGCCTACCTTCGCACGGTGGAAAAAGCATTCATGCAACTTACCCTTCCCGTTATGGATACGTGGAAGCATCCAGTTATTTTCCCTGAGGACAAGCTCGATGCCAATCCCCTCATCATCATCGCCGCAACAAACAAGGGCCTGTGCGGCAGCTTAAATTCAAATCTTTTCCGTTATATTTCAATCATCATGAACGTCGGCCAACACCAAACCCCATCATTCATCGCAGTCGGAGCACGAGCAAATAAATTTATTGTAGAACATAACATCGGTCCGGTAATCGGTTTCTACAACGATTTAAAGGCAGAAACACTCTCACAGGTAACAGCTGACATCCTTGAAAAAATCTTTACTGCCCCTGAACCATTTTCATCGGTTACCCTCTATGGCAACATGGGCAAATCATTTTTTGCTCAGGCCCCCTATCATACAACACTTCTTCCCCTAGATCCGCAACAGGCTACCGCCATAACAGAGAAAAATGACATCTCTGATCAAGATGATGTCATTTGGGAGCAACCAATGGAAGAAGTGCTCGAACAGCTGGCAAGGCAGTATTTACAAAGTCGCCTCGTTCATTTCTTGTATCATACCCTCAAGGCAGAACATGCCGCACGCTTTTTGGCTATGGAAAATTCAACCAACAATGCTGAAAAATGCCTTGAGAAATTAACCCTCTTGTTTAACAAAACCCGCCAAGCTCTGATCACCCGCGAGGTTGCTGAACTGTGCGCAGGAACTTCTGATTCGGCATCACTGTAATAACGCTTAGGATTTCACCATGACGAACACAACAACTATCACGATCCCCGCCCACCTGATTATAGGCTTGCCGGAACAAACACTTGGGTTTGTTGAATCGCTCCTTCAAAAAAAATTATGTCCTCTTGCTGCCGAGCAAGCAGGATGTTTCTGCTCAACCTGCCGAAAAATAAAAGCTCGCCAGCATCACAGCGTTATCTGGATCTGTCCTGAAAAAGGATACACCGTTGATGACGTTGATATTATTTTCGAGCGCACGGCATTTGCCCTTGATGAAAACGAACAGTGTTTTTTTATTCTCACAAAAGCCCAAACACTGACCAGCGCCGCTGCCAACCGAATCCTCAAAGTGCTTGAAGAACCTCCACGCGGCTACCAGTTTATACTCTTGACCGATAACTTGAATGCCTTGCTCCCAACCATCATCTCCCGTTGCATGGTGACAATGCTCGAACAAAAAGTAGGCCTTGCCAGCAGCAATCCCCTTCTCACCTTTTTTTCTCCCGATGCCCACAAGCGTGATCCGTTTAGTTTTGAACAAGAACTCAAAAAACAACATCTTTCAGAAGGTCAAAGCTGCGATCTTTTGTATGAACTGATTAATTATTACATCGAAACTATTAAATCAGCGCCGGACAACCAACGGCTATCAACGATTTTAGATTTTCTTCTTGTACGAGCAAAACAACCACCTCAATCGGGCGGTTCTGAATTATTCTGGAAAAACATGTATCTTTCTTGGCCTGTAAAAAAATAACAATCGATTATGACACCACGTGTATACACCGCGATAAAATATTATTTTCTTAACGCCTTGCAAACACAACTCATTATCACCATTGCCGCAATGCCCGTCTTGATTGCATGGGGCATGGGGACATCACTCATGACCTTTGTTGGCAATATTTTTTTTACGCCATTACTCGGTGTTTTTTTGATGCTCAGCTCAATGCTTTTTTTTACAGAATTGATGGGGATCCCGAATGGCATACTCGTGTCGCTTTTGGAACAGCTCACCACATCGTGGGACACCGTTTTATCATACGGTCAACCATCGTGGCTTTTTACCTGCGCGCATCCGGGAGTATGGCCGCTGGCGATCGGCGTCATCGTTGCGCTCTGGTGCATTCAGCACCACCGGCTCAACACTGCTTTTAAAAAAATTATATGTATGACGGTTATCGTAGCTATCATGGGAGGTGGACTCTGGCTCTTTACGCTCTATCGCCAACACTCCCTGCGCAACACCGTTACCGTTTTTGATAGGCCTGGTAAAAGAGAAGCGCTTCAAGGCTGGCTGACGCTTGCAACGCTTGATGGTCGCCGCTGCATTGTTGATAACGGTTTTTATGCACGTAAAAAATCGGCTGATCATGCAGTCTTATTTGAACTTAGACCTTATCTGATTACAACAATGGGAACAGCTGAGATCGACTCGCTTATTATCACCAAACCAAGTCTAGGAAGCTTTCAAGCCGCGACTGCACTCTGTACCTACTGCGGGGTGAAAACACTTTTTATTGCCTACACAAAGGCATCCGTCTGCAAACATGCATGGAAAGTTTTTTATGATCTGGCGCACTTTGCTAAAACGCACGGGATTACACTCCGCCGCGTGTACCTGCCGGCGACCAAGCTTACTTCGCTTGATGCCACAGCGCTTGCAAAAAAGTGTCTCGCTGGCCATGAAAAATAAACCCATACACTGCACGAACAATCTTGCTCTCCAGTTCATGGCGCGCCGCCAACTGGTGTAACGACTGTACGGTATTGATACCTTCCGGCAAGGTCATCCCTATTGCTCTGAGCTGTACAAGTGTGGTACCACTTCCAAGCATGTGCCCCGCTCTAAGATTTTTGCTTACCGATCCGGTACAGGTCAAAAGCATATCGCCAAGGCCTGAAAGGCCGTAGACAGTTGCTCGATTCCCCTCATAAAATTCTGTTAGATCGGCCATCTCCGCAAGCCCCTGGGTTAAAAGATAGGCACGCGCGTTGTCCCCCCAACCAAGGCCTTGGGCAATCCCGGCAGCAAGCGCGATAACATTTTTAAATGCCCCGCCGACCTGAGCGCCAAGGATATCATCGGTAAGATGCGTAGCAAACGTTGGATGAGCGAGTAAAAGACTACACTGCTGCATCACGCCGCTATCACTACTTGCTAGCGTAACGGCCGTTGGTTTGTAAGCAATAACTTCGCTCGCAAAACTTGGTCCGGCAAGAACGACCTTGTGCGAATCATGGCCAACTATTTCGTCGATAATCTGCGTTGGCAGTTTAAACGTTTCCTGTTCGATGCCTTTGCTCAGCACTACCCAGACATGATCACTGGTAAGTAAGGCTTTTATACGCTCAAGAACCGAGCGAAGATAGGTGGTTGGAATGGCTTCAAAAATCCAGCGGCTGTGGCCAGTTGCATAGGCAATGTCGGTCGTCACCTCTATTGCTGGATTAAGCAGGACGTCAGGAAGATACATTGTGTTGATACCAAGTGTTTTTATATCGCTGGCGACTTTTTCCTCAAAGCACCAAAGAACTACCTTGAATCCGTTGTGCGCAAGAAGCTGGGCAACGGCAGTTCCCCACGCCCCGGCGCCTAAAACTGTTACCGTCCTGTCCATACTACTCCTTACTTTCCAAAGTTACGTTTGATCCCAGAAAAGTCATTGATGCATTGCTGCAATAATTCTTCGGTGACCTCTGGCCAAAAACAATCAAGAAACATCAACTCACTGTAAGCCGCCTGATACAATAAAAAGTTGCTCAACCTACTTGCCTTTCCTGTTCTAATAACAAGCTCAGGATCTGGTATCCCCTTGGTCCACAAGGCATCACCAAGCATCGCCTCATCAATGTCCTCAGGCTTTAATGTTCCTTGGGCCACCTTGCGGGCCAGAGCCCGTGCAGCATGCACAAGTTCGCTTCTGCCTCCATAACAAAAAAGAAGGTTGAGCTGCAGCGTAGCGCATTGTGCTGTTGCCATTTCAACATCGTTAATAACCCCACGAAGTACCTCAGGGAAAAAATTTTTGTCGCCGATGAACTGTACCTTGATTCCCTGATCAACAAGTGATGGCAGTTGCTCAGCAAGCCCATCGGCTGCTAATGAAAAAAAATACGTTTTTTCTGTCTCGTCCCGTTTAAAATTTTCAAGCGAAAACGCATAAAATGATAGGAATTTGATCTTATTTTTAAGGCAGATGGCAAGCGCATATTTAAGGGTATTCATACCCGTCTTATGTCCCAGCATGGCCTCAAGTTTATGTTGTCGCGCCCAACGGCGATTTCCATCGGGGACTATAGCAAGATGTTGTATATTCAAAACATCTCCTTTTAAAATTTGTTATCAGAATTACGTTAAAATCAGGTTTTTATGCTTCAATACTAGCTCAAATTGAACAACTTTCAATCATGCACTGCCAAATCAAACGGCATTTTACCTACCATAAAACATCTATTTTGAAGTAAAGAACTAAGATATAATAGCAAAACTTATCCTTGTTTTTCTATTTGACAAAAATTACAATCTGTGTAAAATGATAGAAATGTGTACTTTACCTTGTGATCCTGGCTACACTGTGGCTTGAGGCAGCGGCGGTAAAGCAAAAAAGGTTATGCGAGAGTTTAGATGAAAGGTTCAAACATGGAAAAAATAACGACAAACATTAAAGCGATCATCTTTGATATGGATGGCACCATTATCCATACCCAAAAGGTATGGGATGAGGTCACGCTCGCCGTGCTTGAACAAAAAGGCATCGTCACGCTGACCGATGAAGATAGACAGTTTCTCACAACGCTTGTTGGCATGAACCTTCTTTATTCATCCGCGGCGCTCAAACAACGTTTTAATATCCAAGATTCTGTGCCCGACCTGGTCAAACAAACTGCCCTGCTTGCCAACCAAAAGATGGCCGACCAGATCTCGTTCATTGAAGGGTTTGAAAGTTTTCACGTCAAGCTCCAAAAAAATGCTATTCCGACTGGCGTTGCTACCAATGCCAGCCAAGAAAATCTTGCGTTTATCGCACAAAAGCTTAATTTTCAACGTTTCTTTGGTTCAAACATGTACACTCCGGCGCACGTCAACAACAAAGCCAAACCGGATCCTGCACTCTTCCTGCACACAGCTCAACAGCTCAACGTGGCACCAAGCGAGTGTTTGGTCTTTGAAGACTCCCTCTACGGGTTTACAGCAGCACGCGAAGCTGGCATGAAGTGTATAGCGGTCAAGAATGATCAAAACCAACATCTGTTGGGGTATGTCCACGATGCGATCAGCACCTATCATGAGGCAGAGGCCGTTCTTAAGAAACTATAAAAAATTATTTCGTCATTCGATGTAGTTCCAATTCCATACATTCATTAAAATTTATGGAGTCCCACTCCACAAATTTTAAAAATATTCGCATTAGACGACTAACAAGGCGTTTAACGAGTCTGAATATTCAATTTCGCCATCGGAATGGGAACTCACGTTAACTAATTTACGAAACTATTGTTCAGATTTATGTTATGGACACGGAAAAGCCAAAGGACCTTTTATCTAAGTATCTTATGTGTTTTATATATTTCTTGCAAAACTGACAACAACTGTCATAATATCGGACAGTTGTTGTCAGTTTTACGGGTTTTGTGTAAGGGCATTAGATGTTTAAACGAAATATAATAGAAATGCTTGAAAAATCTTTGGCTCGTAGTCGCGTTGTGCTTCTTAATGGTGCTCGTCAGGTTGGTAAAACAACGTTAGTCAGGGACTTACTCAAACATAAAAATTATACCTATATAACATTTGATGATGAAATAACGTATCTGGCGGCAAAAGGAAATATAACCGAATTTGTTGCTGGGTTAAAAAAGCCTATCATCATAGATGAAATACAACGAGTCCCTGAAATATTTCTTGCGATTAAACGCGATGTTGACGTGTACCATGAGCCTGGCCGATATCTGATTACGGGTTCTGCAAACCCACTCCTTTTACCACGACTGGGAGATTCCCTTGCTGGACGCATGGAAGTCATCGATTTGATGCCACTCTCACAAGGAGAACTTATCAATCAAAAAGAATCTTTTATTGATGCCGCATTTAATCAAAGCCTCAGCTTAGCGCCATTACAGCCACTATCAAAGGACGCCCTTTACAAAAAAATAATCACTGGCGGATACCCAGCCGCACAGATGCTCGATCAAGAGGGGCTTGATGCTTGGATGCGTAACTATATCAATCTCTTGCTCCAACGCGATATAAGAGATCTTGCTCAAATTGAAAAGTTAACTGAAATGCCGAACCTACTAAGGATACTGGCAAATCGGGCATCCAATTTACTCAATGTGGCAGAGATAGCCCGTGAGATTAAACTTGAAGTAAAAACAGTTCATCGTTATCTTGCTCTTCTTGAAACCATTTTTCTTGTTAGCCTCCAAAATCCATGGAGCACCAATATAACGCAACGATTCATCAAATCACCAAAAATATCCTTAATTGACTCTGGCCTGCTCGCCTACCTTCTGGATACAAACCTCGAAAAGGCTCTTTCAAACCAAACGCACATGGGGAAAATTGTAGAAAATTTTGTTGTTGGAGAACTCAAAAAGCAGGCAACCTGGAGTAAAAAAACAATCAACCTCTACCATTGTAGAACAGCAGATGGGATTGAAGTTGACATTGTCCTTGAAGATCGATCAGGAAATATCATTGGCATAGAAATCAAAAGCAGCCAGCGCGTTCTTCCCGATGATTTCAAGGGCCTGAAATATTTACAGGAAAAGATGGCGGGCAAGTTTATCATGGGTGTTGTTTTCTGCATGAATCCACAACCCCTTTGTTTTGGCGCCAATCTCTACGCCCTACCAATTCAGGCTCTTTGGGAAAATGTGGCCGATGAGCAACACTTTAGCTAGAAAAAGCCACTTTTGCCCCCCAATGCGTTTGATTTGTACCCAATCCTAGGGTACAATTTGCAATATGAAATGGATTTTAAATGATTAAATCTTGGGGGTAAAAGTTTCATGAAACTTTTTTTACACATCGCCATCCTGGCATCGCTGGCCGAAACATGCTTTGGCGCTGCTGCACAACAACCAACATCACGCTTGTTAGAGATCGCCTATAAAGTTGAGACAGAGATCGCGACCGCAACACAAAATCAGTCGTCGTCTCATTTTACAATAGACCCTGAATGGACCCGTACTCAAAACTTCGAGAATACTCTCTCCAGCGCTGAGAAAATTTTTTACACCAACGCAAAATTTTACAAAATGACAGAGTCTATCCCAGCGGCACCTAGCACCGATCAGCGGGCTAATTTGCTCGATTCAATTGAGCCTGTCGCCTACAGTACCTATTCTTACCGCCTGACCGCAACGGCCGCGATATGTTGCCTCTGGGGCTGGCAACTCTACCAGTACTTTAAGAAGAACACAGCCAATGAAGACGCTAAAGAACAAACCCCACCTATCTCGTGGATTAAAAGGCATAAAAAAGAAATCGCCCTCGCCATCGCATCGGCTGGTGCTTTTGGAATTGGAACTTTTCTGGACTACCGCGAAGCCGGAAAAAACATAGCAACCCTAAAAAACAGATGGCTGCTTTAAGAAGCAGGAAAGGATCAAATTGTGAAACTTTTTTTACACATCGCCATCCTGGCATCGCTGGCCGGGTCATGCTTCGGGGCTGAGCATCCCCAGGATGTCGTTACCGGTCCAGCGAGTCTTCCGTTGGCTGTAGAACAATTTCTTGATAATGCAATGAAGCTTTCTCATGAACAAAGAGAGGCAGAGCTAAATAGTATGGAGTCGCATATTGAAGGTGCAGATCTGCCAGAATACATAAAAAAAGATCATAAACTATTTTATACGTTGAGTTATTGTTTTAAGTTGTTAAAAGAAGAATTAACCCTTCTTCCACTTATTAAATCGCCAACGAATGAGAATGATCTTAATTTGGCAATTCAAAATAATAAAGCACAATTAGCAGGAACAAGAAATTCCCTACTTCCTGTAATTGACCGCTATACCAGAGCTTGTTCTTTATCTGGTCGGTATTTCGCAATGAGACTCATTTTTTATATTTTAGTAGCTCGATTGATCTGGGGAATATATCAGGCCTGGCAAAATGCACATACCGAAAACGAAAATCCAGCTGAATCTATTGCTCAAGAAGATATCTCATTCAAAGAGTGGTTCGTTACGTGGATCAAAAACAACAAAGTTGATATAGGTCTGGTTACAGTGTCTGTCATTATCGCATTGGCGGGCGAGCTGTACGACAACAAGCAAGCTGAACGGGTTAAACAAATTTTGCTAGAAAAATATACCTTACCCGAACTGGCCGCAAGTCCAACTATTCCATTGCCTTAAAATCCGCCAGCATCTCTGAATACTGAGCTTCGGGCAGCACTGAATGCTCAATAGAGCCGAATATTAAATCCCATAGCATGAACAAGCGATGTGAAGGATTGAAGGTATGGATTGCCGTCGTCTGAAAGCATTCGATAAATACTTTCGCGTCGAATATTGGCTCGTCTTGCCAAGCTGCTTATATTCCCCTGAGCCTCAGCAACATTCTTGAGTGCCAACAAAAGAAGCTGTTGCGATTCAGTATCACCCTTTAAACTTTCTTCAAGCGCAGCGTTTAGATACGCCGCTGCATGCTCATGGTCTTTAAGCGAAACGATTAATTCATCATGGTAGCTTACAGATCGAGCGTGTTTTTTCACAGCTGCTTTGCCTCGTTCTGCTTTGACTAGTGTTAATTTTTTAGCCATTTTTTATCCTCTCATTTTATAATCTTCGAGATATTCTCTTGCCTTATCGATATCCTTCTGTTGCGATTTCTTGTCACCAGCACACAAGAGTAAAATAACCTGCTGCCCTACTCTGCCAAAATAAACCCGATACCCAGGCCCAACATCAACTTTAAGTTCATGAAGGCCACCACCAAGCGACTTGCTTTGTCCCAAATTACCCAGACTCAAACGATCAATCCGCATTTCAATCGCAACACGTGCTCGCATGTCGGCAAGATCATTAATCCATTTTTTAAATGGCATTTTACCGGTAGCTGTTTTAAAAATCTCAACTGAGTAATTCACAATACCCTTCATACTATAAATTATTCATTGATATACATAGTTTAACCAAAGTGTGACCCGTGCGCAACACTTTTTAAAATTAGATCAGCTACTCCATTGCCTTAAAATCAGCAAGCATTTCTGAATACTGAGCCTGGGGCAGCGCGGGCTGTTCAATAGCGGTCCAGTCTTTTGACTTAGGTTCGGCGCAGCGTGAAAAGCGATTAAGCCAAATACCATGGTGGCGTTTGAGAATGTTGCCCATTTGCTGCGTATCTTTAAGCGTGGTGATTTTTGAAAGCAGCAGCACACTGTCATGGCGAACATTGATATTATTCTTCTTAAACCATGGGCGGTGGGCCTTAAATTCGGAATTAAACGTCATCAAGTGAAGCGGCGAATTATTGCTGGAGAGACCTTTAAACAACCCTTTATAAAACCAGCTGACTAAAATATTTGGTGTGTAACACATAATCGCACAACCAGGGATCGTTCGGTGGAAGAAACCATATAAATCTTTACCCAAGTCGTCGGCCTGCCGCTCAAGAAAATGGTAGTACGCATGCGTTTTTTTATTGTTCATAAGGTACAAACCACGATCGTGCACCGGCAGGGTTTGGACTGATTTGATAAATCGATTAAAAGAATAGCCGTCAAACCCCATGGTTGATAAAAAAGTTCCTGTTTTTTTACGGCAATACATTTCTAAATCAAGCACGACACC
>JBAYHB010000045.1:0-9543 GCA_041666365.1 Candidatus Babeliales bacterium
ACTAAAACAGGGAAAGGAAGCTTATGTTTAAGCGATTGTTCAGTGGGAGCCGTATGACGCGAGAGTGTCACGTACGGTTCTGTGAGGGGCCTTCGGGGAAGTTCCAGAGGTCTACTCTCCAGCAGCGGTCGAAGGTGAATTGGCATGAATTAACACGACTTTTCCATCGTTGGTCACACAACCGCTTCCAACTATGCTACCAGCAATTTTATTGTTAGCGATGTTAACGCAAGCTGTGCCGCTGCCATTAATCTTTATGTAGGCACCGTTCCCCTTTAATTGCTCTGTGGAGACGCCGCCACTTCCATTGATCGAGATATTTTGGGTGTCCGCTTTGCCGAATTTAATGTTGATCTCCCCGCTGCCACTTATTTTTTCTTCTAGCGTACTGCACGTAAGATTTTCAATATTGATCTCACCGCTACCGTTTAATGAAATTATTAAGTTTCCGGATTTAAGGTTTTTTATGTTAATTGAGCCGCTACCTGAAAGGGTTATGTTATTTATCGTATCTAATGATTTAATTTTGAGAGTGTATCGCAGAGTATAGTTTCCATTGATGGATATTCCTTGCCGTTTAGGGCTTATCGTGAGGATGCCATCGTTAAAGGTTGTTTTGCATTCAGGCAGTAAATTGTCATCTGCGGTGATGACTAACATTTCTGTTTCGTTTTTACTGATTTGCTCAATTGAAAGTGTTCCCATGAAATCAAGAGCAACACCGCAAACCTTGTCAAAAATAGGCACCTCTTTTTTGCTAATCACTTCAGATGGAGCTATTGGAAGGTTATTGCTAAAGAGTTGAGGGTAAAAGGAGAATGTAAAAGCGCCGAAACATTGAGAAAAAGTTATTAATGAGATCAGAACAAGAGATTTGATAGAAGACATCATAGGTTTATCCTTTTTTATTAGGCTATTTTTTATAAACGACTAGGGGGTTTATTTCATGAAAATCCTTTCTCTTTGCGCGATTACATAAAAATCGTTATTTGGTGGAGAGCTGTGCATATCTTCATACTGACTCCTTTTTAAGTGATAATGGCTATTAGATCCTATTTGTCTGCTGCGGGTGATTATCACAGAGCATTGGAATTTTTGCAACATACGATTCAAAATAGTTGATTGTTTTGATAAGCCCCTGCTCAAGCGAGATCATTGGTGTCCAGTTGAGCAATTCTTGTGCGCGCGTGATACCTGGTTTGCGTTTGGTTGGGTCGTCGTGGGGGAGGGGTTTGAAGGTGATGATTGATCGGCTACCCGTCAGGTGGACGATGAAATGGGCCAATTCTAGCAATGTAAACTCGTGAGGGTTGCCAAGGTTGACTGGGCCGGTGACGTGTTGGTCGCTATTCATCATGGCTAAAATCCCTGCTATCAAATCATCAACATAACAAAATGAACGTGTTTGTAGGCCTGTACCGTAGATCGTGATGGGCTCGTTACGCAATGCTTGCAGAATGAAATTGCTGACGACGCGGCCATCATTCGGGTCCATGTTGGGGCCGTAGGTATTAAAAATGCGAATAACTTTTATATCGAGATTGTGCGTACGATGGAAATCAAAAAATAATGTTTCGGCGCAACGCTTACCTTCGTCATAACATGAGCGGATGCCGATCGGGTTGACGTTGCCATGATAGATTTCAACTTGTGGATGGACAAGCGGGTTGCCGTAGACTTCACTCGTTGATGCTTGCAAGATGCGTGCGTTATATTTTTTTGCCAGCTCGAGCATATTCAAACTTCCAAACACGTTGGTCTTAGTCGTAAAAATAGGATCTTTTTGATAGTGGGGGGGAGACGCAGGGCAGGCGAGATTAAAAATCCAGTCGGCAGGAATATCGATGGCGTTGATGATATTGTGGTTGATAAAATGGAAGCGTGGATTGTTGGCAAAGCTTTCTAGATTACACAGTCGGCCCGTGTAAAGATTATCGATGGCATAGACTGTGTGCCCCCGGCCAAGCAGCGCACGACACAAGTGACTTCCAATAAATCCGGCGCCGCCGGTAACAATAACTTTTTTTGTCGACATGAGATTCTCCCTAAAAATCAAGCATGACAAAACGGTGAGCCTGATAATCCCATGTGACAAAGCGTAATGGTTGCTCAATCCATTGGGCATCAAGTGTCATATCCATATCTACGGGATTTCCGCGATCGTTGTATTTGTTAACGGTAATTGTTCCCATATTCGTAAAAATATTTTTATCGCAGAACCATACGTTGTTTGGATCCAGTGAAATGAGATGGAGTTGGTTGCCGTTTTTAGTGAGGGCGATAGGATTCTTGTCAGGTTGACGTAGAAAACTTACAAAAGTGGTTTGATCGTAATATATCGGTTTGGATGTATCATAGCCAAACATCCGCAGCGCTTGAGCGACGCCTGTTATAAAAGGGTCATTGGGAAGTGCTACAAAACATAGCTTTTCAGGGTTGTTTTGTTGGTTGAGTACAAGTTCTTTTAAAGCTATCTCTGTTTGGTGGAGCGTTTGTTCTCGTTGTTTCATGTGCAATGTAAGCAGTGAGGTATTTATGATGATGACAACAACCATGATATAGGCGGCTATTCGAGCCAGGAGCGTTGAATAGTTGGCACGTTGCGATCGAGCGTTTGTTATAAGACAAAGTCCGCCCATAATAAAAAATGGAAGCACTTTGTAGAGATAGCGCGATGAATAATAACGCAGAAGCGCTGGCCACATAAACAAAAATCCACTGAGCACAAAAAATAAAAAAAGCTTTTTGTTTTTGTTGTGCAGGAACAGTGTGAAGCAAATGGCAATGAAAAGGATAATAAACGACCCTTTCAGGAATCGATGGCCACCACCAAGCCACGAAAGATTTGCGATATCAGATAAAAAAGTTACGGCATCAAAGAAACGATGTTTAAGATTTACTATAAAAGCAATCGGGTTAAGGATGATCTTAATTCCTTGCCCTTGCGTCTTGAGTGGATAAAAAAAGAGTCGAATCCCTAAGTAAACAATACTTACGGTTAAGAAAGAGAAAGCGATTCTGATGCAATCTTGAAGCATAACCGCTTGCCTGACGCCATGGTGCCGATACAGATATACTGCGCATGGAAGCCAAAACGGAAAAAAAATTGCGGTTTCGCGTGTAAATAAAGAGATGAGAAAAACAGCAAGTGCACCCAGGAGTGGGAGTATTTTTTTTGAATCAAGGTGATACTTTACCAAATGAATGATTATTAAAATGAGGGTACAGTTAATGATGTGCTCTTGCCCAGAAATCCAGCCTATCCAGTCCCAAAAACTTATGTGAAAAGCGAAAAAAAGGGTAGCGAGGTATGCAGCTGTTAGTGGCACGAATCTACGAAGTAGAAAAAAGAAAAGAATTGCATTGAGGGCATGAAGTATAATTGTTGTAAGAAAATATCCATAGGCTGAAAAGCCAAACATTTTATATTGGAGTGCATAAAAAATACATGAAAAGGGACGGTATAAAACGGCGAAAAATGATTGTTCGGGCATATGGAAATTTGAAGGTTGGTAGACACATGTCATGCCAGGTTCGATGAAAAGTTTTAAAAGGTTGTCCGACGCTGTTCTGATATGCCAGATAACGCCGAAATCGTCATGCTGAAAGCCCCAGTGGGTAAAAAAGATCCCTAGGATAAGAACAGTGCTTACGAAGATGCTGATGGCGGCTAGGATATCTTTGTTTGAATTGATAAACCGATATATCGTAGAATTCACCTAAACTCCTTTTTTATTTTGTGTTCTTCAGGCAAATTAGCATAAAAAAAGATTATTGATAAATTGTTGAAGAGAATGTACGGCGCAACAAGTTGCATGGAGTGAGGAGTTTGTGATGATTGAAAGAAACCTACCTGTCGTGATTCTAGCGGGAGGGCTTGGAACGCGGTTGAGGGAAGAAACAGGATTCAGGCCAAAGCCGATGGTTCCTATCGGTGGAAAACCGATCATCTGGCATATCATGAAAATCTATGCGTCCTACGGTTTTTATCGTTTTATTATTTGTCTTGGGTACAAAGGTGAAATGATAAAAAATTTCTTTCTCAACTATCGACTTGATGGCGCAGACTTTACCGTAAACACTAAAACCGGCAGTGTCATTGAGCATCGAGGGAATGATGAAGCGTGGGAAATTACGCTTGTTGATACCGGCCAAAACTGTATGACGGGCGCCCGCATAGCGCGTGCAGCGAAATATATTGATACTGAACAATTCCTATTGACCTATGGAGATGGGCTGGCTGATATCAATATCGACGACCTGTATGCCTTTCATCATGAGCACGGAAAAATGGTGACACTGACGGGCGTTAATCTCCCCTCACGTTTCGGTAATCTTGAAACGGCGGGCCAGTGTGTAACTTCATTTCTTGAAAAAAAACAGATTGCTGACGCGTGGATTAACGGTGGCTTTTTTGTCTGCCAAAAAGAGTTTTTATCACATCTATCTATGCAGTCATCATGCGTACTTGAACAAGATCCCCTGCGCTCTTTAGCAAGCGCGGGACAGTTAATGATGTATAAGCATCATGGTTTTTGGCAGTGCATGGATACGCTTAGAGAACACCAGGAGCTTGAAAAGTTGTGGAAAACGGGTGCGCCATGGAAGATATGGAACGATCAAGAAGCTGAATTTATGCCAGCAGTCAAAGACCGTTTTGCAGCTCGTGACCAGGGGGTGCAAACGTGACAACCTTATCTCAAAAATTGTATTGGAAAGAGCGAACGGTTTTTGTTACAGGAGCTTCTGGACTACTCGGTTCATGGCTAGTTAAGGCGCTTGTTGATCAGCAAGCACATGTGGTTGTTTTGCTGCGCGATTTGGTTGCCGACTCACTTTTTTTTACCGAAGAATTATCAACTAAGGTAACGGTTGCTTTTGGTGATCTACTTGATATGCCTTTGTTGTGCAGAGTTTTAAATGAATACAATATTGAATCGGTTTTTCACTTGGGGGCACAGGCGATTGTTGGGTATGCGAATCGGTCGCCGCTTTCAACGTTTGAATCAAATATTAGAGGAACGTGGCAGTTGCTTGAAGCGTGTCGCCTATCACCATGGGTTAAGCGGATTGTCGTGGCATCAAGCGATAAAGCGTATGGTGCGCAAGCGATGTTACCCTATATTGAGGATGCGCCACTGCAGGGTCGGTTTCCCTATGATGTTTCAAAAAGCTGTGCTGATTTACTCGCTCAATCATATTTTCATACCTATAAACTTCCGGTGTGTGTAACGCGATGTGGTAATTTTTTTGGTGGCGGCGATCTTCATTTTAATAGAATTGTCCCCGGTACGATTAAAAGTATTCTTGATCATCACGCACCCGTGATTCGATCCAGCGGTCTCCTGATTCGCGATTATATTTATGTCAAAGATGTTGTCGATGCCTACCTTACGCTGGCTGAAAAGATGGAAGACATGGCGATACTTGGACAAGCATTTAATTTTAGTACGGATGAACCATTTAGTGTTATTGAAATTGTAGCGGCTATTGTGCACTTGATGGGTGCTCACCATCTTAAACCTGTTATTGAAAACCAGGCGACATGCGAGATTCCAGAACAGCATTTAAATTCTGAAAAAGCGCGTCGTATGATCGGATGGCAAGCTCGATACGGCGTTAAAGCGGGGCTTGAAGAGACGATTGCCTGGTATGTGAAGTTTTTTGCAGCAACTCAACATAGGGTTCTTCCAAATGCGACTGATATTGTGGGCTCGTATCCTTCGACAAGCTCAGGACGAGCGGCTACAGTGATAAAATCCGCTCATGGTGAGCCTGTCGAACCACATGAGTAGGAGGGAGCAATATGAAAATTATTTCAATTATAGCTGCGTGCTATAACGAAGAAAAAAATATTCACCTTCTCTATGAGCGGGTGAAAAAAACGATTGAACAGATTGATGGGTATACTTACGAACTGCTTTTTGTTGATAATGCGAGCACCGATGGATCGCATGAGATTTTTAAGAAGTTAGTTGCCCAGGATGCATGGGTTAAAGTTCTTTGTATGGCCCGCAACTTTGGTTCTAGCCAACCAAGCTTTTGGGCTGGCATCCAGCATGCGCAGGGAGATTGTGTCGTTCTGCTTGATGGAGATTTACAGGATCCGCCTGAAGTCATTGCAGTGTTTGTAAAAAGATGGGAGGAAGGGTTTGATGTTGTGTACGGAACTCGCAAACGGCGGCGCGGCGGCATTGTGCGGCGTATTTTTTATACCTGTTTTTATCGTGTGTTTAAATGGCTGTCATATCTGGACATTCCGCTTGATGCCGGTGATTTTAGTTTGATCGATCGTCGTGTTATTGATGTTATCAGGCACTTGCCAGAAAAAGATCTCTATATTCGTGGCCTGCGATCATGGGTTGGTTTTAAGCAGACGGGCGTTGAATATGTTCGTGATGAGCGCTTTGCAGGGCGATCGAGTAATAGCTTTCTTGCAAATTTTTCATGGGCAAAAAAAGCCATCGTAAATTTTTCATACAAACCACTTGAATTTATCTCACGCTTAGCATTACTTGCAGTTGGCGCAACTTTTTTTGCTGCCTGTTTTTACCTTTATCGTTATTTTACAATTGGAGCTCCGCAGGGGTTTGCAACGCTTTTAATGGTGATGTTTATCTTTGGAACAATCCAATTATTGGCACTGAGTGTTATTGGTGAATATTTGATTCGTATGTTTCATGAAATTAAGGCACGGCCACCATATGTTATTGGTGAAGTTCTAGGTTCTGTTACTAATCAACCTGATCGTCTTCCCCGCGAAGGCGGGGATCCAGATAAGTTAAAAACTAAAGTTCGAGATAAAAGCCTGGATCCCGGATCGGGGTCCGGGATGACAGCCGGCACGGGTGGTGAGTAGTGAAAAAATACCTTGTAACCGGCGGTGCAGGATTCATTGGAGCCAACCTTGTTCGAAGACTGGTTCAGCAGCAAGTGGATGTCCATATTTTCGCAACAGAACAGGAATCGTTGTGGCGATTGCATGGAATTGAAGAATATGTCACGGTGCACCGTGTAGATTTATGTGATTACAAAAAAGTTCAGCAATTGATTGAACAAACATGCCCAACAACCATTTTTCACTTGGCATCATATGGTGGTATGCCTGATCAGCTCGATCAAAAAGCAATCTTTGATGTGAATTTTTTTGGAACGGTTAATTTGTTTAACGCGTGCAAAAATTTTGGATTCGATTGTTTTGTTAACACCGGGAGTTCATCAGAGTATGGGATGAAACAGGGGCCGATGTGCGAAGATGATGTTCTTGAGCCAGTAAGCGACTATGCTGTTGCCAAAGCAGCGGCGACTCAGTTTTGTTTAAAAGAGGCATTAAAAGAAAAACTTCCCGTGTATACGATTCGGCCGTTTTCGGTCTATGGTCCGTATGAAATGAAAACAAGATTAATTCCCACGGTGTTATTGGGGGCTCTGGAACAAAAGGAATTACATCTTTCGTCACCAGGTTGTGTGAGAGATTTTGTGTATGTTGATGATGTAGTCGATATGTACATGATGGTAGCTCAGCAAAAACCTCGATCAGAGTTTATTTTTAATGCCGGAAGTGGGAGAGAATTATCTGTCGGCGATGTTGTAACTACTGTGCAAGACATTATTCAAAAAACGTGTTTAGTTGCATGGGGCAGGCATCAGAAACGACCATGGGAGCCTGAGCACTGGGTAGCATCAGTTGAACGTGCTCACAGCGTCTTGGGATGGCGTCCTCGCTATACGTTGGCCCAGGGGTTGCATACATCGTTAATCTGGTTTGAACACAACAGGCATCTTTACGAAGGGAGGCAGCTTCATGTACCACATACAGAAGAACGTCATTATAACCCAATCGCTCGTTAACGCTTTGGCGTTCAAGGCTTTGGCCAGTCGCCGGCATATTTTGGATATGTTAACGCGTGCTCGTGCTTCACACATTGGAAGTGCTTTTTCTGTTATCGATATTTTGACTGTCTTGTATACCTGTTTTGTTGATGCTCAAATAATTCGTGATCAGCATACCGATCGTGATTATGTGATTCTGAGTAAAGGGCATAGCGCTTCTGCCTTGTATGCTGCGTTGGCACAAGCGGGTATTATTTCTTATGAAATCTTGGCCACATTTTATCAAAATGGAAGTGGTTTAGGCGGCCACCCTTTACGACATGCAATTCCCGGTGTAGAGGCAAGTACAGGGTCCCTCGGCCATGGACTTTCAATTGGCGTTGGATTGGCATTGGCGGCAAAGCACAATAAAAATGATCAGCGAGTATATGTGATAGTTGGTGATGGGGAATGCCAGGAAGGGGCTATCTGGGAGGCCGTAGCAATGGCGGCTCGGTTCAAACTTTATAATCTTGTGATTATTGTTGATGATAATAATCTGCAGGGGCTTTGTACGTCTGAAGAAATTATGCCAGGGTTGGATAAAAAATTTCAGGCCTTTGGGTGCAACGTGCGCCATGTTGATGGACATTGTTACCAGCAGCTGATTGCAACTTTAAATGAAGTTGGCAATGCCGGATGTCCAGACGTGATCATTGCAAAAACGGTGAAGGGCAAGGGCGTTGCTTTATTCGAAAATAAGCTTGAATGGCATTATAAATCGTGTAATGACCAACAATATTATGATGCATGCAACGAGCTGGAGAAGTGATGAGAAAAGCTTTTATGCAATGTCTTATCAGCATGGCAGAACAAGATCCCAATATTTATCTTATTGCGGGAGATGTTGGTTTTTCGGTTATAGAAGAGTTTTGCCAGCGCTTTGGGCATCGTTTTATTAATGCGGGAATTGCAGAACAAAATATGATTGGCGCTGCGGCCGGCCTAGCAATGTCGGGGAAAAATGTTTTTGTGTATTCGATCATTCCATTCTTAACCATGCGCTGTTTTGAACAGATTCGTGTTGATCTTTGTTATCAGCGGTTACCAGTAAAATTAATTGGTGTTGGCGGGGGGTTTAGTTATGGCCAGATGGGGTTGACCCACCATGCTTTGGAGGATATTGCTCTCATGCGGTCTCTTGCGGGTATGACGGTGATTGCGCCAGCAAATCGTAACGAGACGCGGACTCTTATCCCACAATTAGTAAACTTGCCAGGGCCTGTTTACGTGCGTCTTGCGACGTATGATGAAGTTCCTGAGTGTGCTCAAACTAAAAATCTTACTATTGGCTCTGCATGCCAGTACATTGATTCAGACGAGTATCTGGTTGTTACTACGGGGAATGTACTTGATCTTGGCTATGGTGTTTGCCAAGCATTGCACGGCCAGGGGATTGTGTGTGGACTTGCCAGCGTGCCAACGATCAAGCCCCTTGATATACATTTTTTTAGGGCTCAAAAAAAACTTAAAGCAGTTTTTACCATCGAAGAACATAGTGTTATTGGTGGCCTTGGTGAGGCAGTTGCCAGGGTAGTGGCAGAAGAGTTTTCTCATAAAATTATTTTTAAAGCATTTGGTGTTCCTGATTGTTATCCACACTGTGTTGGCTCGCGTCATTATCTGCGTGATGCCTTTGGATTAAATGTTACAACTATAACCAACAAAATC